>CAVITM010000005.1:0-30290 GCA_963645455.1 Moraxellaceae bacterium
TATTTCCCCGGGTACTGTTCAGGCTCCGGGTCTTGATCACCCGCATCAGATAGTCAGACTGACTGTCTGCGCCATTGATGATCTGCAGCTGGAACAACCGAAGCAGCAGACAGATGGCCATTGCGATAAACAGGATGGCAAGAAATAATATTCTGGATTGAAATATCTGTTTGAAAAAGCTCTTGATATTACGAAACAAATTTTGCAGCTCTCTTTCTCTCTAATTCCTCTAACTGTCGGTTGATCTTTAAAAGGATGAAATATAAAACGATCATCACAAGCAGAGTATATACCAGCTCCGGCAGGATCACATGGGACAGATAGTAAGGAAAATCCAGTTTGTTGCGAAACAGAAACATGAAAAAATAAATCAAAAAGTTGTAAGCAAAATCGCTGGCTGCCACAAGCAGCATGGGAAGCTTAAAATCCTCCGGGAAAAACAGCTTTCGGAAAAAGCCATTGATGTAACCGATGTTCATATATAGCAGTGCATATCCGCCCAGCAGATCTGCATAGAACAGATCCACGAGAATCCCGCACAAAAGCCCGATATACATTCCTTCTTTTTTCCCTCTCATAAAACCGAAGGAGGCAGTCACGATAATCAAAAGATTGGGCGCAACCGTAAGGAAAGAAATCGATTGAAACAGTGTGGTCTGGAGCAGGAAACATACAACTACAATGAGAAATACTGAGATCTTTCTAGGCATAGCCGTATCACTCCTCTCCGCTCTCTGTGGTCTCTTTCAGATCCGTGATCACAAGCACATGCTTGATATGTTCAAAATCTACCACCGGAGAGATCATGCCGGATTTTGTCAGATTGTTGGAATTCACATGAATCTCACTGATGTAGCCGATCAGAAGTCCCTGCACATATTCAGAGCTGATGTAGCTGGTCACCACCTGATCTCCTACGGATACCAGACCATCCGTGTCCTTCAGGCTGGAAAAGGTGATCATCTGCTGTTCATCCATGGCCTGCAGATCACCGCTGACAATACAGTTGTCGGAGGTGGACAGTACCATGCCGCTGACACTGCTCAGATCATCGATAATGGATCGAACTCTGGCATAATGGGGACCCACCTCTGTGATGATGCCTACCAGACCATGTCCGGTGATGACATTCATTCCCTCGGAAAGCCCGTCCTTGCTGCCTTTGTCGATCAAAAAGGTATCAAACCAGTTGCCGGAATCCTTGCCGATGACGCTGGCAGCGATCTTGTTGTACTGGGAATAGCCCTCATTTAAATCCAGAAGCTCACGCAGATCCTCCGTATCGTATTGCTCCAGCTTGATGGTGTTCAGCTCATCGCTTAATGCGTCCACCTGTGCCTGCAGCTCTTCATTTTCCTTCATGACATTTTTCAGGTTGGTCAGCTCATAGGTCTTGTCTGAGATCCAGTTGCCCACCGTGGTCAGCCCCCGCTGCATGGGGATAAACACATAGCTGGCTGCATCCCCCACAGGGCCTGTGGACCAGCCAAAGGCGAAGCTGCCAAACATCAAAAGAAGACAAACAAGCGAAAGCGCAAGAAGAATGTATTTTGCCGGAATCGTTGTTTTATTTTTACGTTTTACACGTGCCATATTGCTTCAAACCTCAGGGATTATTTATAAACCTTTGCCTTCAATGTATATGCCAGATGCTTGAATTTGGTGTCGCTGACGATCTTTACCAGACCTCTGGCCACACATTCCTCCGGATCTTCACAGGTATTGACACGAATACCGGTCACCTGGGCAAACATCTCATCCAGTCCGCGAATCTGTGAGGAACCACCGGTAATATAAATGCCGGCATGGATAATATCCTTGGCTAATTCAGGCGGTGTATGCTCTAAGGTCATCTTGATGGAATTGCAGATGTTGTTCAGATCCGGAAGGATGGCTTCATGTATCTGCGCAGCACTCACCTCAGTCTCAATAGGCAGACCGCTGACTACATCCCGACCCACAATCAGCATGGTCTCTGTCTGTCCGGGCAGTGCGCTGCCGATACTCTCCTTCAGTGCGCAGGCTGTCTTCTGACCAATCAAAAGATTATTGTTTTTGCGCAGATAGGAGCTGATGGCTTCATCCAGCTGATTGCCGCCAAAATGAAGCAGGCTGCTGATCACCAGTCCACCCAGTGAAAGCACGGAAATCTCGGTGGTGTCTGCACCGATATCCACCAGCATCACGCCGGTGGGCTCATTGACATCCAGACCCAGACCCACAGCATCAGCGATGGGCTTTTCACAGACCTGCACAAGTCTTGGCTTCACGCGGCTCTTATAGAAAATATCGAAAAATGCTTTTTTCTCAACCTCTGTGATGTCCGTGGGAACTGCCACCACAAAGTCTGCGCCCCGAAGCTTGCTCTTGGAATGCTTCTCTAAAAATTCAAAAATCATTGTCTGGAGAAAATTGTATTCAGCGATAACTCCGCCAACCACCGGAAAAGATACCTGAATCGTCTCAGGGGCTTTTTCGTACATGGCATAAGCCGAATCACCGTAGGCGTACAGCTGATTTTTGTTGACAATCGCCACTGTATTTTTTTCATTTAGAATCTTTCCGCTGGACTTGCAAAACACCTTCAGGTTGTTGGTGCCAAGATCAATTCCGTATACATTATTGCTCATAATTGTGTTCTCCTGCCTTCATGTGTTGTATTACAAAATATTATTATTTTCCCGAAAGCTGTAATAGCGGTTGTCCCCAATGATGATATGGTCAGACATGGTAAGCTCCATCAGCTCACTGCATTCCTTGATGCGGCGTGTGAGACGGATATCCTCTGCGCTGGGAGATGGATCACCGCTGGGATGGTTGTGCAGCAGAATAAAGGAAACGGCCTTTTTTTCAAGCAGCTGCAGAAAAATCTCCCGGGGAGATCCAAGCACTGCCCGGGCAGAACCGGTAGCGATCACGCTGTCTCCAAGCAGACGGCATTTGATGTCAAACATGGAAAGCAGCAGCTGTTCGCATGGTTCATGGCGAAGCCGCTCCATGTAATAGGCCGCCACAGACGATGCATCACTGAGACAGATCTGCTCCTTCCGGGTCGTCTGCGCGATCCGCCGCGAGATCTCTGCCACGCATTTCAGCTGGATGGCTTTGACCCTTCCGATTCCGGGAAAGCTCATCAGCTCTTCCATGGACAGCTGGTGGAGACTTAATAAGCCATCTCCTCCGCCCTGCAAAATCTGCTGTGCAAGCTGGATGCCGTTCATGCCGACGGAACCGTTCTTTAAGATGACAGCTAACAGCTGCGCATCAGAAAGGGTCTGTGCGCCGTAATGCAGGCATTTTTCATAGGGACGCTCCGATAACGGAAGCTCTTTGGTTGTTGTAAAATTTGTCATATGTCCTCGCTTCCAGCTCTCTCCTCAAAGCAGATAGACGTAAGAACATACCATCAAATCATTTTAGCATAAACGATCTTTATTAACAAGATTTCGAGTATAAAGTTTTTGTAAAGACATTAAAATGCCAAATTTCGCATGATGCCAGGTCAGGCCACCCTGAAAATAAACGTTGTAAGGCTCCCGCAGAGGACCGTCTGCAGACAATTCGATGGAGGAACCCTGTACGAATGCTCCTGCTGCCATGATAACCTGACTGTCATATCCAGGCATATCCCAGGGCTCCGGTGTCACATAGCTGTCTACCGGTGCGCCTGCCTGAATGCCCTCACAAAAGGCACACAGACGCTCCGGGGTTTCCAGTGCAATAGCCTGAATAATGTCATGTCTGCTCTCTGACCCATCCGGAAGCACGCGAAAGCCCAGACGTTCATAGAGATTTGCTGCAAATATGGCGCCCTTCAGCGCTCCGCTGACAATGAGAGGTGCCTGGAAAAAGCCTTGATAAAAGGAGCGAATCACACCCAGGGATGCTCCCACCTCTTTGCCAAGTCCCGGTGAGGTCAGCCGGTAAGCTGCATTTTCGACGCATTCCTCTGTTCCTGCAATGTAGCCGCCGATGGGTGCCAATCCGCCGCCCGGATTTTTTATCAGTGAGCCAACTACCATATCGGCACCCACATCACTTGGTTCGATTGTCTCTACGAATTCCCCGTAACAGTTGTCTACCATGCAGATAACATCCGGCTTGATGCTTTTTACAAATGCGATCAGTTCTCCGATCTGGGCGACAGATAAGGTTTTTCGCATCAGATATCCCTTGGAGCGCTGGATCGTCACAAGGCGCGTGCGCTCATTGATGGCAGCGCGGATGCCATCATAATCAAAGCTGCCATCCGGAAGAAAATCTACCTGGCGGTAGGTAATGCCATATTCTGCCAGGGAGCCCTTGGAAGGACGGATGCCAATGACCTCTTCTAATGTATCATAGGGCTTTCCAACGGGGGAAAGCAGCTCATCCCCGGGACGTAAATTGGACATCAGCGCCAGTGCCAGTGCGTGGGTGCCGCAGGTGATCTGGGGACGAACCAGGGCCGACTGGGTATGAAAAACATCTGCATAGACAGCCTCTAACGTATCACGTCCCAGGTCATTGTAGCCGTAGCCGCTGGATGCCTGAAAGCACTCGGCGTTTACACGATTTTTTTGCATGGCTGCCAGAACTTTTAGCTGATTATATTCTGTCACCTGGTCAATGGCTTCAAACCTTTGCTGTAATTCTTTTTCGATCTTTTCACCGAAGCGATAGACTGGTTCCTCAATCCCCATCTGTGCGTAAATCTGCTGCAGATCCATGGTTTTTTCTTGTTGATTCATGGCATTAATCCTCTTTTTTCTATTTCTGTTAACAAATATTGCAAAATTTTTTCTTCATCATAATCAAAGGCAGACTTATCAACCCAGATCACATCTCTTTCCCGGCGAAACCAGGTAAGTTGTCGTTTGGCAAAATGCCTCGTATCCCGTTTGATGATATAAATTGCCTCATCCAGGGAGCATTCTCCGTCCAGATAGGCAAGAAGCTGCTTGTAGCCAAGCCCCTGCATGGATACCAGCTCACGGGAATAGCCCATTTCTTTTAAAGCCTTTACCTCGTCTAACAGTCCCTGCTCCATCATGGCATCCACCCGGGCATCGATTCGTTCATATAAATGCTCTCTGCGGTCTGTCAGCACAAAATAAGCAAAACCGTAAGGGGAACTTTTGGCATGTTCTGTCTCATTGTGGGCAGAGATGGGGGTTCCGGTTTTTTTATAAAATTCCAACGCACGGATCACCCGCTTGACATTGTTGGCATGAATCTGTTCCGCTGCCCCAGGATCTACCTGCCTGAGCATATCATGAAGTGCAGTCACACCTTTTTCCTTTGCAAGAAGCTGCAGGGAATTCCGGTAGGCCATGTCAGCATCCTCTGTGGAAAAATCAATATCATACAGCAGTGCCTGGATATAAAAGCCTGTGCCTCCAACGATCAGCGGCAGCTGACCCTTACTCCACAGCTCTTCCATGGCCTCCTTTGCATCATGGACAAACTGTACCACATGAAAGGACTCCTCCGGCTCATAAGTATCGATGAGCGCATGGGGAATCCCCTGCATCTCTTTTCTTGTGATCTTGGCTGTGCCGATATCCATATGCTTATATACCTGCATGGAATCTGCAGATATAATCCCGCTGCCCAGTGCTTTTGCAAGGGAAATAGACAATGCACTCTTTCCCACGGCGGTGGGTCCGGTTAAAATAATGACATTTTTCTGATTCATGGCAGACTCCTTTAAAGGATACGCTTAAATTTTTTCTCAATCTCGTATTTGCTCATGGAGATCATTGTCGGCCGTCCATGGGGGCAATGATAGGGATTGTCCAGGGTCAAAAGCTCGCTAACAAGGGCCTGTGCCTCGGCCATACTGATGGGCTGATTGCCCTTGATGGCTGCCTTGCAGGAGGCTGTGGCGACCTTGTTCCAGATCATCTCGCTGCTTAGAGGCTGGGAGGAAGGCTGCGATACAAAATCATCCAAAAGCTCTAAAAATAATGCCTTTGCATCGAGATTGTAGAGATTATCCGGTACCGCAACAATGGCATATTCCCGTCCGCCAAATGCCTCGATCTCAAAGCCAAGCTGCTGCAGCTCCTCTAAATGCTTCGTCAGTGCCTGCTGCTCGGTCAGAGAAAGGCTTAGGATGATGGGGGGACTCAGCTGCTGGGACGTATATTCCTTTGTGCGAAACGCCTTCATGTTCCGTTCAAAAAGTACCTTTTCATGAGCCGCATGCTGATCGATCAGATAAAAAGTATCCGCAGACTGGGCAAGATAATAGGTATCAAACAGCTGGCCGATAATGCGAAGCTGTGATTTTTTCGCCTGTTCAATGAAACCGCTCTCATAGCCGTTTTCTTCACAAAATACATCCGTAAGGGAAAGCTGCTCTGCCTTCTTTTTCGGAGCTTCGGGAACAGGAGCCGGCTGGGGCTGCAAAGGTTTTGGTTCATATTTTCGTTCGTATGGGCTATCGATCTTAATGGAACGGGCAATTTCGCTCAACCGGCTGCGCTCAAAGGGCTCCGGTGCTTTTTCTTTTGTCGGAGCGGGCTTGGATTGCTTTTTTTCATGGGGCTGGTCACTGATATGCACCTTAGGCGTCAGATCCGGACCCTGCAGCGTTTCACGAAGTACCTGCATAAGGATCTCATACAGCTGTTCACCGTTTGCAAAGCGCACTTCCATCTTGGTGGGATGCACATTTACATCCATAAGCTCTTCATCCATGGAGAGATAAAGCACGGTAAAGGGATACTGATGGTTCATCAGATAGGGCTGATAAGCCGCCTCGATAGCTTTTGAAACGATGGGGCTTTTCATGTAACGCCCGTTGATATAGTAGTTTTCAAAATTGCGGTTGCCTCTGGAAATCAGCGGCTTGCCGATCAGCCCACGGACCGTAATGCCCTGTCTGCATGTATCCACCGGCAGCAGATTGGAAGCAATCTCCCTGCCGTAAATCTGAAATACTATATCTTCCCGGCTGCCATTTCCGCTGGTATGCAGCTTTTGCTTGTTATTGGCAATCAACTGAAAAGAAATTTCCGGATGTGACAGAGCCAGCTGCTCAATGATGGTTTCCACATATCCTGCTTCCGTAGGGGCGGCTTTTAAAAATTTCCGCCGGACCGGGGTGTTAAAAAACAGATTGCGCACGAGAAAGGTGGTGCCTTCCGGCGCACCAATCTCTTCAAACAGCTTTTCCCTGGAGCCCTCGATGATGTAGCGCACACCGGTCAGAACCCCTCTCGGCTTTGTGATCAGCTCTACCTGGGCCACTGCACTGATGCTGGCCAGTGCCTCTCCGCGAAAGCCCAGGGATTTTACGCATAAAAGATCCTCTAAGGAGCGGATCTTGCTGGTGGAATGGCGTAAAAATGCCAGCTGAATCTGATCCTTTTCTATGCCGCAGCCGTTATCCGTGATGCGAATGAGGGAAAGACCGCCTTCCTTGATCTCAACGGTGATACAGGTGGCTTTCGCATCGATGGCATTTTCCACCAGCTCCTTGACCACAGAGGACGGCCGTTCTACCACCTCTCCGGCTGCGATTTTTTCGATGGTCGCTTCATCGAGTAATTGAATCTGAGGCATGGATGTACCCTCCTAACTGATTACCAGCGATTTTTAAGCTTTGCCTGCAGCTCATATAATTTGTTCAGCGCTTCGATGGGGGTATAATTTCCAAGATCAAGCTCCTTTATTTCCTTTATGATATCGTCATCTGCGATAGTATCAAATAAAGAAATCTGATTTTGATCTACCTCATCCAGCTTTTTCACTTTTTTGTGAACATTTTTGCCGGAAGACATGCTCTCCACGCCGCAGGTAATATTGTTGTCAATCAGCTCCTGGCAGATCTCCTTGGCACGGTTGATGACCGAATCCGGCACACCGGCCAGCTTGGCCACCTGAATCCCATAGCTGCGATCGGCACCGCCCTTGACGATCTTCCGTAAAAAGACAATGTCATCGCCATTTTCCTTGACGGCGATACAGTAATTGTTCACAGCCTCCAGCTTGCCCTCCAGCTCTGTCAGCTCGTGATAATGGGTGGCAAACAGTGTTTTTGCTCCAAGGAGCTTGGGGTTGCTGATATGCTCCACCACGGCCCAGGCGATGGACAGGCCGTCGAAGGTGGATGTGCCCCGGCCGATTTCATCTAAAATCAAAAGACTCTTGGCAGTCGCATTTCGTAAAATATTGGCCACCTCGTTCATCTCCACCATAAAGGTACTCTGCCCGCTGGCCAGGTCATCACTGGCACCGACTCTGGTAAATATGCGGTCCACCAGTCCGATATCTGCACTGGCAGCAGGAACGAAGCTTCCGATCTGGGCCATAAGCACGATCAGGGCGGTCTGGCGCATGTAGGTGGATTTTCCTGCCATGTTCGGTCCGGTAATGATGGAAATGCGGTTCTGGTTGTTATCCAGATAGGTGTCATTTGGAATAAAACGATCATTGCCCATCATCTTTTCCACTACCGGATGTCTGCCGTCTTTGATGGTCAGCTGTCCTTTTTCATTGATCTTGGGCCGGCAGTAATGCTGGTTCTCTGCCACCTTGGCCAGGGACAGCAGCACATCCAGTCCGGCCACTGCCTTGGCGGTGCGCTGAATGCGTTCAATCTCCTTAGTGATGCGATCTCTGAGACTGCGGAACAGCTCATATTCCAGCTGAATCAGCTTGTCTTCTGCCCCGAGAATGGTCTCCTCCAGCTCTTTTAGCTGGGGCGTGATGTAGCGCTCGGCATTGGTCAGGGTCTGTTTTCTCGTATAATAATCAGGCACCAGATCCTTGTAGGAATTGGTAACCTCCAAGTAGTAGCCAAATACCTTGTTGTATTTGATCCGCAGATTTTTGATGCCGGTTTTTTCACGCTCGGATGCTTCGATGTCTGCCAGCCAGCTCTTGCCGTCAGTTTTCGCCTTCCGAAGCCGGTCTACTTCTTCAAAATAACCGTCCTTGATAATATTGCCATCATGCACGGTCAGGGGCGGATCCTCCACCAGAGCCTCGTCGATCCATCCGAAAATATCCTCTAAGCCATCCATTGCTTCATACAGATCTACAAGTGCCTTTGCATGAAATTCCGAGAGCACCATGCGGATGGGGGGAAGCATGTGCAGGGAATTTTTAAATGCAAGCAAATCTCTCGGATTTGCTGTCTGATAGCTGATTCGTGTGATCAGTCGTTCCAAATCATAGATGGGGCCTAAATATTCGCTGAGCTCCTCCCGGCTGATGATGGATGAATTCAGCTCTTCAATCGCATCAAAACGCTCTTCGATGGCGCTTTTTTCGATCAGGGGCTGCTCTACCCAGCTGCGGAGCAGACGGGCGCCCATGGCTGTCTTTGTTTTGTCCAATACCCAGAGCAGGGAGCCTTTTTTATTTTTTTCCCGCATGGTCTCCACCAGCTCCAGGTTCCGTCTGGTGGCGGAGTCCAGCACCATAAAGGCACTTGTGGAATAGGGATGAATGCTGGTCATATTTTCCAGCGAATTCATCTGTGTTTCATACAGATACTTTAACAGGGCTCCGGCGGCCAGTGTACCGGAAAGGTAATCCGCCAGTCCAAGCCCATCCACCCCATTCAGATGAAAATGCTGGCACAGCATGCCCTTTGCGGTTTCATCCGTAAAATACCAGGAATCCAGGGCTGTCACGGAAATGTTCAGCTTTTCCCGTAGCTTATTCATATCCAGGTTGCTTAAAAACAGTGCTTCGTTGCAGATGATCTCTGATGGCTGAAATTTTAGGATCTCATCCATCAGCTTTTCCGTTGTATTGATCTCTGTGACAAAATAATCTCCGGTGGATACATCTGCCGTAGATACGCCAAAGCATGCTTCATCGCAGTAAATGCACATCAGATAATTATTCTTTGATTCATCTAAAGAGGCGCTGTCCATATTGGTGCCCGGGGTGACAATCCGAATCACCTTGCGTTCCACCATGCCCTTGGATAATTTGGGATCGCTGATCTGTTCGCAGATGGCCACCTTATAACCCTTTGAGATGAGACGATTAATATAAGTGTCTGCGGCATGAAATGGAACACCGCACATGGGCGCACGCTCCTCCATCCCACATTGCTTTCCGGTCAGTGTCAGCTCCAGCTCCTTTGATGCAGTCAGTGCATCATCAAAAAACATTTCATAAAAATCCCCCAACCGGTAAAAAAGGATGCAGTCTTCATGCTCCTTTTTCGTCTGCAGATAATGCTGCATCATGGGTGAATACTCAGCCAAGTTTGTTCCTCCTCTTTCCTTTACGGATGATATGTTCCGGCAATGGTCTCCGCAATGCGGATGCCGTCCATCGCTGCAGATGTGATGCCACCGGCATAGCCTGCCCCCTCGCCGCAGGGGTAGAGACCGGCGATGCTGCTCTGCAGATCTTCATTTCTTAAAATACGAAGTGGTGAAGATGTCCGGCTCTCAATACCGGAAAGAATGGCATCCGCCCGGTCAAAGCCATGAATTCGTCTGCCAAACTGCTCCATACCGGCCATCAGGCTGTGATTCATCTCTTCGGTCAAAAGTGTATGCAATGGGCCAAAGGATGCCGCACCCTTGACACAGCTGTCGTATGCGCCGTATCCGTCGGAAATGCGCCCCGCCTGGAAGTCTGCGTATAATTGCTGGGGAATTTTGCCATTGCATAAAAGATATGCCTTTCGTTCCAGCTGTCTTTGAAAACGGACGCCGCTCAGTGCATCATCGCCCGGAAAATCGGCCGGTGACACAGATATAATAATGGCAGAATTGGCGTTTGCGCTGTCGCGGCGGTAATTGCTCATGCCATTGACGGCGAGAAGTCCCTGCTCTGAGGAGGCATTGACCACGTAGCCTCCCGGACACATGCAAAAGGAATAGACACTTCTCCCTCCGGGGAAATTCGCCGTAACCTTATAAGGTGCCGCAGGCAAAAGCTCCGCCAAAGGGGAGCTGCCATACTGGCTTTCGTTGATCATGGTCTGGGGATGCTCCACGCGAAAGCCGACAGCAAAGGATTTCGGCTCCATGAGAATTTCATGGCGCTGCAGCATTTCAAAGGTATCTCTGGCGGAATGCCCCGGGGCAAGAACCAAAAGCCCCGTATCCATCTGCTCCTCGCCCTTTGCATTTTTTACAAGAATTCCCCGCAGCTGATTCTGTTCTACGATCAGATCAACCAGGCAGGTTTCAAAATAAAATTTACCGCCGAGACGAAGAATCTCTTCCCTTAGGTTTTGAATCACAATGGTTAAAAGATCCGTTCCGATGTGGGGCTTTTGCTCGTATAAAATCTCAGAGGGTGCTCCGCATTTGCAAAAAATCTCCAGCACCTGTCTGCCGCGGTTGGCCGGATCTTTGATGAGTGTATTTAGCTTTCCATCTGAAAAAGTACCTGCTCCACCCTCGCCAAACTGTACATTGGAGGATGGATCTAAGGCGCCGCTCTCCCAAAAACGTCTGACATCTGCAGCGCGCTCATCTACTTTTTTTCCACGTTCTAAAATGATGGGGCGATACCCGTGCAGAGCCAATTCATAAGCACAGAATAATCCTGCAGGTCCTGCCCCTACGATGACGGGGCGACTGGGAAGGGGTATGTCTCCGGGAGACGGAAAATGGTACCGGCTCTTCTTGGTCAGCAGGATATTTGGTTGATGCAGTTTTTTTACAAGCTTTGCCTCACCGCTCATGGAAATATCAACCGTATATACATAGAAAAGCTGGGGCTTTTTCCTGGCATCGATGGATTTTTTTACGATTTCATAGGAAAAATCCCTGCCAATCGGCAGCTGAAGCGCGGCGCGAATGGCATCCTCTAACATCTGGTCATTGTGATCGACCTTTAATTTCAGCTGTTGAATACGAATCATAATGTAGCGCTTCCTTTCACTGCAGCTGCGGCGCGTCTGCCGGCAATGGCACCGCTGGACCAGGCCCACTGCAGGTTAAATCCACCGCAGATACCGTCAACATCTAACATTTCTCCTGCAAAATATAAGCCGGGCACAAGCCTTGACTCCATGGAATCCGCGAAAACCTCTGAGGTGTCGATTCCGCCGGCGCAAACCTGAGCCTGCTCAAAGGAACGTGTGGCTCGAATCGGAACAAAGAAATGCTTGCATGTTTTTGCAAATGCCATGCATTGCTGCTGCGTCAGCGTCATGGATAACTGGGTCGGTGCTATACCGGCTTCTTCTAATAATGCTTCGCCTAACCGGTCTGCCAGCCACCCGATCAGACATTTTGCAGCTGTTTTATTCTTTGCATTTGGATGATGAAAACGATTTATCAGAAAATCTAAGACTTCTGCATCACTCATCCATGGTACAAAATCCAGTTCCACCGCAACATCTGCAGCATGGCCTTTCGTTTCCTGTAAAAAAGCACGTGATGCCAGGTGGCTTAGCTGGAAAACGCAGATTCCGGAAATCCCGTAATCCGTCAGCTGCAGTTCCCCACGTTGCTCATCCTTCATTTCTTCGTTCACATAAATTTTTGCAGCGATGTCGGTACGAATTCCTGCAGTTTTTTTGAAAAACGTCAGGTCGGATTGCAGCGGAACAAGGGCAGGCACTAGGTCCTTTAGATGATGTCCCAGTCGTTCCACATATAGAAAGCCACTTCCGTCGCTTCCGGTCTTTTTGTAGGAGCGTCCGCCGGTGGCCAGAATACATTTTCTGCTGAAAAAAGATCCGTTTTTCGTGTTAAAAATAAAAACCGGCTCTTTTTTTGAACTGTTTTTACCTGCTTTCTTTGCCTGCTCAATGGATCTGATGCCAATATTGCATTGGATACAAATGTTAAGCCGCTCACATTCCATCAGCATGACAGACAAAACAGCAGATGCCTGGCCGCAGGAAGGGTAATAACCACCCTTTCGAAGGACAGGGACGATGCCCAGATCACCAAAAAAATCTAACGTAGCCTGAACATCAAATTTTTTTAGCGCAGACATCACAAATGCAGGGCGAGCACCATGATAATATCCTTCACATGTCTGCTCGTCCTGCCAGTCATTGATCTCCTGCAACATTTGGTTGCTGAAATTGCATTTTCCGTTGCCGGTCATGAGAATCTTTTTGCCGGGCTGTTCCATATGCTCTAATATGAGAACAGAAGCACCGGCTCTTGCTGCCTGAATCGCTGCCATCAGTCCGGCGGCTCCGCCGCCCACCACAATAATGTCCCATATTTTATTTTCAGATCGGTTCGTTTGCTCCATAGTTATCGCCCTATATCAAATTACAATAGATGCATTTTTCTGCCCAGTGTGATGAGCTTTCGTCCTCCCGGGAATGCCAGCAGAGACTGTTCGTCCATGCCTTTCAATAACAGCATCGTCACGAAGTATATACCGGCTCCCATCATGATGGAAACGACGGTGCTGATGGCATTGACCCCACAAAGCGTCTGCAGCGCCTGGTAGACAAGGTATACGATCACGCCCATGAGTGCGGAACAGATGGCCGGAATCAGGAAAGATTTTTTAAGATCTGTCCGAAATCCGATATTTTTATAAATGCTGTACCCGTTCAGCAGACACATCAAAAATGCAAAAAATGTATTGGCCCATATGACTGCAAAAATATTTAAGTCAGCAAACTCCATCAGTCCAACTAAAAGCAGTGCCTGGGCAATCAGAGCGATCAGGGAGTGACGCACCGGCAGGCGCATCTGGTTGATTCCCTGGAGAATACCGTTGGATAACGTGGACAGGGAATAAAAGATCACCGATATCTGACCGACCTGCAGCATATGTGCAGCCAGATCACTGCTATCGCCAAACAGTAGCTGCATCACAGGGGATGCCAGCACACCCAGCCCTACCGCACATGGAAAGGCGATGATCATGCCGTAGTGAATGGCATTGCCGATCTTTTCGGATACCCCATGCATATCACGGCCGGCAAAGGATGCTGTGATGGCCGGTACACTGGCGGAAACCACTGCGGATGAAATGGAGATAGGTACATTGATCAGTACACGGTATTTGCCGCCGAATACACCCCAGAAGGTATGAATCTCATCGGTCGTGTAGCCCTGAAGACCGGCAATATTTTTAAAGATACCCTGATCCACGATGGCACTTAGATTGTAAAGCGTAGTGGATAACAGCACCGGTATGACGGTGAGAATCAGCACACGCAAAATCGTCCGGTATGATTCCTTTGAGGCTCCCCGCTCCCGGCGTATTTTGCGTTTTAATACACGCCGGTATAAAAGAAAAACAAACAAAACGAAGAGCAGACCTGCGAAGGCACCCACACCTGTGCCCAGCGTTCCTCCGGCAGCTCCATAGGCAGCGCTGTATTCTTCGGTATCCCCCAGCACCGCTCCAATTTTGGCACCATACCGAAACAGATAATAGGCGGCGCCTACACTGACGATGGCATTGATAATCTGCTCAATGATCTGTGAGATGGCACTGGGCATCATGGTACCAAGCCCCTGGAAAAATCCACGTATGACACCTAAGACCGCCACAATAAACAGTGTCGGAGCAAGCACACGCAGGGCGAACACACAGAATGGTGTTTTTAAAATCGCTGCAAAATAATCCGCAAAGAAAAACACCACCAGCCCGGCAGCCAGTCCGGTACAGACAGCGAAGCCGATGGCTGCGTGAAATACGCGGTAAGCATCCCTGACCCGTCCCTGTGACATGCGGGCAGATACCATTTTTGATACTGCAAGGGGAAGACTCATGGATGAAATAAGCAACAGCAGGGAATAGATCTCATAAGCCGTACTGTAATAATCATTGCCCAGATCACCCAGAATGGCAGTGAGGGGACTCCGGTACAAAAGACCGATGATGCGGCTGACAATGGATGCAACCGCCAGTATAGAGCCCTGCACTAAAAAACTGGAATTATTCGATTGTTGATTCGTGTTGTTCTTGCTTTGTTCCATAAAACGATCCAATCCTTTTTACAGCTTTATTCTGCCGTATCTACAATGCTCTCATAAATGTTAACACTATCCTCAGAACTCGTTGTCATGATGCAGATCGCCGTCTTTCCGGGATTCATGACCAGTGTTTCTCCATCGGTGGCGTAAAACAGAGACGGTGATTCGAGATCATCCTTTTTCCAGGTAATATCAATATATTTTCCACCGGTAAAATACTGGCCTGTTCCGCTGCCAACTGTATCAAATTCCATACGACCCTTATCGTCGATAACTCTGCCGGGCACATACATAAAAATCACATTGGTGAAGGCCAGCTGTTCGTCGTTTTCGCCGTCCACATGGGCTTTTTTATAGTGGAAGCGCTCATACAGACCGGTGGACTCATTGTACTCAAACCAGGTTTTGCTAATGGGATAGCTGGTCTGCATCATTTCTGCGGTCTCGCCGTCCAAAACCACCGGCTCCTCCCCATCTGAGAAGGTGAAGTGTCCGGTGTAACCATCGGCATAAGTGGTGCGATAGCCTTTTTTCTCGATGCCGGCAGCGATACCATCCGGTGTTGTAAATACGTTGTGAGGTGCCGAACGGTCAGTGGAACGGTAATACATCACAGGCTCAACAGAGCCGTCCAGTCCGTTCAGATTGTCAATGGCATCACTATCCAGATAACTCTTGGCGATGCTGGCCTGTCCGTAATGACAGTAAATGGCATCATACTCTTTTGCAAGCTGTGCATAGTAGAGCCGGCAGCTGCGGATCGAACCGTATTTTGGTGCATCCTCGTAATTGTCGAATACACCCATCAGTCTGGTCAGACCACCCTCAACGAGACACTCATAGAGCACATCTGCATTGCTGACACCGTATTGGGGCAGTGCATCCGAGGTATTGCCAAACATGATGGCAACAGGACGATTGGCAGCGTCCTCCTCCGGAATCCATTCTCCGGTCAAAAGGCTTTGTGTTTCTCCTTCATGGGTATTTTCCGGCTCTTCGATCTCCTCCGGCTCTTCGGTCACTTCCTCCGTGGAAGCAGGCGGAATCGTCAGGTCTACCACATCCGTCTCTTCCTTTTCTTTTCCGCAGCCGATGATGAGCATGCCAATGGAGCATACAAGAAGCATCGAAGCAACAATTTTCTTTTTCATCACGTACTCTCCTATTTTTTAATCTAACGGGTAATCCCCAGGGCATCTAAGAGGCTGCGCTGACGATCCTCCATATCCAGACGTTCCTCGTCGGTTTCATGGTCATATCCAAACAGATGCAGCATACTGTGGGCAATCAGAAATGCATATTCACGGATCTGGCTATGTCCATAGGCAGCCGCCTGTTCACAGACCTTATCCACCGACAGTACAATATCACCTAAAAGCAGCTCGCCGGTGTCCGGATCGAAGTTCTCTTCTACTGAATCTTCCACCTGTGAAAAATCTGCCGGCGCAGGCAGAACCAGCATGGGGAAGGACAGCACATCTGTGGGACGGTCAATCCCCCGATGCAGCCGGTTTAACTCATGAATCTGTTCGTTGTCCACAAGGGTAAGGTTTACCTCTGCTTCATAGGGACATGCGCAGGCGTCACAGGCCTGGGTGATCACGCGCTCTGCAAGTGCCTGATAATCAAAGGAAAACGGAATGTCCGCTTCCTCTTCCAACAGCAGTGTCATGGCAAAAGCTCCTCCTTCGAATATTTTTGAATCTATATTTATCGTCTGACAGATGAGGATCTCGCCTTTAAGGAATTCTTTTGTGCGGCCTTTTTCTGTTCTTTTTTCGCCTGTTCATTTTCATAAACTTCATAGGCATTGACGATTTTTTGTACTAAGGGATGCCGTACCACATCTTTGCTCGTCAGATGGCAAACAGCAATATCATCGATTCCACGCAGCACACGAAGCGCCACATCCAGACCGCTGGTTGCTCCTGGCGCAAGATCCTTTTGGGTTGCGTCACCGGTGATGACCACCTTTGAACCAAAACCGATACGGGTCAGAAACATCTTCATCTGCGCCGGTGTGGTATTTTGTGCCTCGTCCAGAATGATAAAGGCATTGTCCAGGGTACGTCCTCGCATATAGGCCAAGGGTGCCACCTCAATCAATCCGTTTTCCATATTTTTGGCAAAGCTCTCCGCCCCCATGATCTGATATAAGGCATCATACAAGGGTCTCAGATAGGGATCAATCTTACTTTGCAGATCTCCCGGTAAAAATCCCAGCCGCTCTCCTGCTTCGATGGCAGGTCGCGTCAGGATCAGTCTTCCCACTGATTTGTCTTTAAATGCGGTGATGGCCATGGCCATGGCAAGATATGTCTTGCCGGTTCCTGCCGGTCCGGTGCCGAATACGATCATTTTTTTACGAATGGCATCCACATATTCCTTTTGCCCCAGTGTCTTGGGCTTGATGGGTTTTCCGGCCACTGTATGACAGATCAGATCCTCATCGATGGCTGCCAGTGCTGATTCTTTGGATTCCTGAGCCAGTGTCAGCGCATAATCCACAGTCTGCTCCGTAATGACGGTTCCACGCTTGGATAAAACCAAAAGCTGCTCAAAAACATGCGAAGCGCTCTTAATTGCCTCGGTCTCGCCAAGCAGCTTCACCTGTCCGCTGCGTACAACGACGGTCACATTAAGAGCGCGTTCGATTTTTTTCATATATAGATCAAATTGTCCGAACACATTCGCCATGTGCTCAGCCGGTAAATCAAAAGCTAGCTCTGATAATGCCATGGCTGAATTCCTTTCTTATTTATGATAGGGCTCGTGGTTACGAATCCGGCAGCTCCGGTAGAGCTGTTCTAATAAAATCACACGCATCAGCTGATGCGGAAAGGTCATTGCAGAAAAGCTGATGTGCTCATTGGCACGGGTCAGTACATCCTCATGCAGTCCAAGGGAACCGCCGATGATAAAGCAAAGGCTGCTTTTTCCGGACAGTGCCAGCTGCTCCATATGCTCAGCCAGTCCAACCGAATCATAGGACTTTCCTTTAATGGCAAGGGCAATCACATAATCATTGTCCCGAAGGTGGGAGCAAATCCGTGCTCCTTCCTTCGCCTTGATCTGCTCTTCTTCTGCCGGCAGGCAGTGATCCGGTGTCTTTTCGTCGGCCACCTCAATAATCTGAAGCTTGCAGTAGCGGGACAGCCGTTTGCTGTATTCTGCGATGGCATCGCGGTAAAATGCTTCTTTTATTTTTCCTACACAGATCAGTTTTATATTCATATGATCAGACGCCTAGCTGCAGCTGCATCTCCTCTTCTGCCTCGCGGCGAAACTCTTCCTTCTGGTCCGTATTTAAAACCGGCAGATCATCGATGGAATGTACGCCAAAGCTTCGTAAAAATTCTTCAGTTGTGCCAAAAAGCAGGGGCTTTCCCGGGGCGTCAAGTCTGCCAAGCTCCTGAATCAGATGATATTCTAACAGCTTGTTGACCGCGTGATCACAGGATACACCGCGGATCTTTTCGATCTCTGCTCGTGTGATGGGCTGCTTGTAGGCAATGATGGACAGCGTCTCCAGCAATACATCCGTCAGTACCCGGTGCTTTGGCTGCTTGGCAACCCGAATCAGATATTCATACATCTGCGGCTTGGTACACATCTGATAGGAACCATCCAGCTCCATGATGGTGATGCCGCGGTCTGCATGCTTGTAATCCTCAGCCAGCTCATCCAGATAGGCCTTGGTCTGGGACTCATCCAGGGAAATGGCGTCGGAAAGCTTTTTCAGCGACACAGACTCACCCATTGTAAACAGGATGGCTTCGAGAATCGCTTTATAGTTTTGATTATCCATGGCTACTCCTATCCGTCAGGCTGCAATCTGAGAAGTGATGCTGATATCGTCAAAGATGGCTTCCTGGGTAATGGAGATGGCGCCCAGCTTCATAAGCTCTAAAATAGCCAAAAAGGTCACGATCATCTCTTCCTTTGTTTTTTTGCCGTTTAAAAGGCCGCGAAAGCTGAATCTTTTATGCTCTCTCGCATAGGCTTCAAGAGAGGAAATACACTCCTCTAAGGAGATCTCTTCCTTTTTGATCTTGCCGAATCCGGAACGAATAGGGTCAATCTTATCCACCTGTTTTTTCATCATGGAACGAAAAATCTCGTGGAGCCTGTCTAATGTAAGATCCGCCACAAGGTCATCCACATTGACCGGTTCTTCATAGGCGCTGACCTCTTCGGGAATCGTCGGCACCTTGAAAAGTACTTTGCCGGCATCCATCTGACGATCCTTCAGCTCTGCGGAAATATACTTGTACATTTTGTATTCAAGCAGCTGCTGAACAAGCTGTGCCCGGGGATCCTCCGTCTCTTCCTCATCCTCTGTCTGGGGCGTAGGCAAAAGCATCTTTGCTTTGATATCCAGCAATGTAGCGGCCATGACTAAAAATTCACTCATGACATTTAAATCCTGCTGCTGCATCTGCCGGATGTAGTCCATATATTGATTGGTGATCTCTACAATGGGGATGTCGTAAATGTTGACCTTGTTCTTGTCTAAAAGGTGTAAAAGCAAATCCAACGGTCCCTCAAAAACTTGTAGTTTTACTGTCAAATCCATCGTAATTACCCCTATATCTTGTGTCCATACCTGCTCCTATTCTATACGCTGCAGATAAAAAAATCAAGACCTTTTTGGGCCGGCATCCACGATCAGTACTTCGGCCCGATTGAAGATGCGCACATGGAAGGTATGGGTACCAAGTCCGCGGCTGACCAGCGCACTTTTGCTGCCTTCATCAAACCGTCCAAAGCTATAGGTAGGAAAAAGCTGAAACTGGGGAGAAATCACGCTGCCAATTCCGGGAATACATACCAGCCCACCATGATAATGACCGGACAGACAAAGATCTGCTCCCCAGGAAAAATAGATCGGAATATAGGTAGGTGTATGTGCCAGCAGAATCTGATAATGGGTCCGGTCTGCTCTGCCCAGAAGCTTTTTTATCCTTCTTTTTCTAAGCGGCTTTTCTTCTCCTTTTTTATAGTAGGATAACGGCAGCTCCAGTCCGCTGATGGTGATGGTATCGCCACCCAGGGGAAATGTCTCCGAGGCATTATTTAAAAAATGAACCCCCAGGGCAGTCATTCGCTTCTTGAGCAATTGGTAATCTTCATAATTTTTATGAGTCGGCTGTTCCAGACGGCTCTCATGGTTTCCGTTGGAAAAATAAACCGGTGCGATCTTCACCAGCTGCTCCATGAGATCCAAAGCTTTAGAAAAATGTTCCGGATGGGTGCTGACGATCAGATCTCCCGGCATCAGGATCACATCCGGCTTTTCTGCCCGAATGGCTTCTACTAATCGCTGATTATGGGGGCCGTATTGCCACAGGTGTACATCTGCCAACACGGCAAACCGGTGGGACTCTGTCAGCTTTTCATTGGAAAGATCATAATGGGTCACGCGAAAGCGCCTAAGCTCCTGCCATTGCCAGATGATATATGAGGTAATCAGAAAAAAAATACCCAGTAAGACAGATTGAATTTTCTTCATCAGATCTCCTTTTTGCAGCTATAACAAGGGTGCCAGCAGACGAAGCAGTGCGTGCAGCATGCGCATGCCAAGGGGATGCCTGTGCTGGCAGTCCTCCAGGGTGATTTCCCGGGATACGTCAAGGGTCTGTCGCATATCGTCGGCTACCTGCATCACAGATGTTGTGTGGTATAGAAAAACGCCGCATTCAAAATGCAGATACAGGCTTCGATAGTCCAGGTTGATGCTGCCCACTGTCGCATAGGAATCGTCGCAGGCAAAGCATTTTGCATGCAAAAATCCCGGTGAATATTCGAAAATCCGAACGCCCTTTTTTAAAAGGGGCTCGTAATGGGAACGTGTCAGCAGATAAATTATCTTTTTATCCGGAATTCCGGGGGTGATGATCCGCACATCCACCCCACTTTTTGCAGCATTGCTCAGGGCAACGATCATCTCCTGATCCAGAATCAGATAGGGTGTATAGATATAGACATATTTTGTCGCCCGGTTGATCATGTTTAAATAGGTATTCTCACTGACATTTTCATGATCCAGCGGCGTGTCTCCGTAGGGCTGCACATAACCGTCGCAAGTCTCTGATGATGCCTGTCCGGTCAGGGCAAACAGCTTTTCATAATTGCTGGTTCCACCTACGATGTAATCCCACATCTCAAGAAACATGACGAGAAAGCTTCTGGCTGCCATGCCCTGCAAACGGATGCCGGCGTCCTTCCAGTAGCCGAACCGATCCATCTCATTGATATATTCGTCTGCAATATTGATACCGCCTGTATAGGCGATTTTTCCGTCAATCACGGTAATCTTCCGGTGATCCCTGTGATTCATGATGATTGACAGAATCGGCCGTGCCGGATTGAAAGCGGCACATTTGATGCCCTGTGCCTGCAGCTGCCTGTAAAAATGCGGCGGCATATTCTGTATGCATCCCACATCATCGTAGATGAGCCGAACCTCTACCCCTTCCTTTACCTTTTGGGCCAGCGCATCCATCAGGCGGTCATACATGCTTCCCTGATCAAAGATGAAATACTCCAGAAAAATAAAGTGCTCTGCCTGACGGATATCAGAAAGAAGCTCTTCAAAAAAATCTTCCCCACAGGAAAAATACTGACTGTCCGTATGGGTATAAAGCGGATAATGTGAAGCATGCAAAATATAGTCTGACTGAAGGGCTGCCTGAGGATGCTTGCTTTGAAAGGTCTGTCTGAGGGATTCATCCACGGTCAGGTAGTCTTCGATCCCTGCGTTTACAGCATCCATGCGGCGTCTCGTTGCACGGGTCAGTCCCGGTCTTCCGAAAATCAGATAAAGCGGAACACCGATGATAGGCACTGCCGTAATAAAAAAGATCCAGGAAAGCTTGACGGATGGATTGGACCAGCGTGTTACAACATAAAAGGATATAAGAATCGCCAGAACGCGAATACCCAGCATAAAATATTGATAACGTACACTTACATCAAACACCAGCAGGATGATCCATGCAATCTGCAGCAAAATCATCAGCCCGAATAAAAATAATCTTCCGGTTAAAAATTTTAATACCCGTTTCATCATGCATCATTCCTTTTCTTACAGAGTTATCTGCACCATCATAACATAGATACAATGTAAAATCAAAAAGGGCAGTCAAACAAATTGACTGCCCCAAATGTATGCTGGATTATCTCTCTGATTCCGGAACATCCTTGATGGAGAAGCTCATGCGTCCCATCTTGTCCTTGCCCATGCACTTTACTGTGACCTTGTCACCCAGTGTCAGGACATCCTCTACACGGTTGATGCGCTCCTTGGCGATCTTGGAAATGTGAACCATTCCTTCTTTTCCAGGTGCGAACTCGATAAAGGCACCGAATTCCTTGATGCTGACTACCACACCCTTGAAGATCTGACCTTCAGCGAAATCAGTGGTGATGATCTTGATCATCTCGATGGCCTTGTCCATCATAGCGGCATCTGTTCCGCAAACAGATACAGCACCGTCATCTGTGATATCGATCTTGACTCCGGTACGGTCGATGATCTCGTTGATGGTCTTTCCGCGCTGTCCCACTACGTCGCCGATCTTCTGAGGATCGATCTGAATCTGAATGATCTTGGGTGCGTAAGGACCAACCTCCTTACGAGGCTCTGCAATCGCCTTGGACATACAGTTATCCATGATAAAGAAACGTGCCTGACGACATCTTTCGATGGCGCCTTCTACGATGGGACGGGTCAGACCATGGATCTTGATATCCATCTGGATGGCAGTGATACCGTCCTTGGTACCGGTTACCTTAAAGTCCATATCTCCGAAGAAATCCTCTAAGCCCTGGATATCGGTCAGGAGTACGAAATCATCATCGGTATCTCCGGTTACCAGTCCGCAGGAAATACCAGCTACCATCTTCTTAATCGGCACGCCGGCAGCCATTAAGGACATGCAGGATGCACAGGTAGAAGCCATAGATGTAGATCCGTTTGACTCGAAGGTCTCGGATACGGCACGGATTGCATAAGGGAATTCCTCCTCAGAAGGAAGTACCGGCAGAAGCGCACGCTCAGCCAGTGCACCATGTCCGATCTCACGGCGTCCGGGTCCTCTGGAAACCTTTGTCTCGCCTACAGAATAGGACGGGAAATTATACTGATGCATATAACGCTTGGATGTGATATTTGCATCCAGGCCATCGATCTTTTGTACCTCTGATAAAGGAGCAAGTGTTACGATATCGCAGATCTGTGTCTGACCACGGGTAAACATAGCAGAACCATGTACACGGGGAATGATATCGATCTCTGCAGCCAGCGGACGAATCTGGTCTAAAGCACGGCCGTCAGGACGCTTGTGATCCTTTAAGATCATCTTGCGGACTGTCTTTTTCTGATACTGATATACGGCATCGCCCAGCACTGCCAGCCACTCCTCGTTGTCTGCAAAAGCAGCCTCTAACTTTTCTGTGATATTGCGGATATTCTCCTCACGTACCTGCTTAACATCGGTAAATACAGCCTCTTCCATCTCTGCCGGAGGAACAATCTTTTTGATCTCCTCAAACAGTTCCTCAGGAACGGCACAGCTTGTATAGGTATGCTTGGGCTTGCCAACCTCTGCAACGATCTGATTGATAAATGCAATGATGGTCTGATTGACTTCGTGTGCCTTGTAGATTGCTTCGATCATCTTTGCTTCAGGAATCTCATTGGCGCCGGCCTCGATCATGATGACCTTCTGGGCGGTAGAAGCAACGGTCAGCTTCAGATCACCCTTGTCCCACTGTTCCTGAGACGGATTGACGATCAGCTCGCCGTTAATCATACCGATCTGTGTCATTGCACAGGGACCGTCAAAAGGAATATCAGAAATGCTGGTGGCGATAGCTGCACCAAGCATAGCGACGATCTCCGGTCTGCATTCGGGATCTACGCTCATGACCATATTATTTAAGGTCACATCATTGCGGTAGTCCTTCGGGAATAAGGGACGCATAGGGCGGTCGATGACACGGGAGGTCAGGACTGCATTCTCAGATGCCTTGCCTTCTCTTTTGTTGAATCCTCCGGGAATCTTGCCCACTGCATACATTTTCTCCTCAAATTCAACGCTCAGAGGGAAAAAGTCAATGCCGTCACGGGGTTTTTCAGATGCGGTAGCTGTAGATAATACGGTAGTCTCGCCATATTTCATCAGTGCTGCACCGTTCGCCTGAGCTGCAACTCTGCCGATATCTACGGTCAGTGTCTTGCCGCCAAGCTCAATGGAATAGCTCTTGTACATAAGTGTTCTCCTTCATAAAAAATAATTTGTGAAGGCAGATGTTCCCGAAACTACTGAAAAAAACAAAATGTATTTGTGCTTTTCAGTGGTCTCGGAAGCCTCACCTGCCATGGAACCTAAAATAGAGCGGAGAAACTCCGCCCTATTCGTAAGTCTTATTTTCTCAGTCCTAAACGCTCGATCAGGGAACGATAACGCTCGATATCCTTCTCCTTTAAGTAAGCCAGTAAACGACGTCTCTGTCCTACCATCTTAAGAAGTCCTCTGCGTGAATGATGATCCTTTGCATGAACCTTTAAATGCTCGTTCAGCTCGTTGATCCGGGTGGTCAGCAGAGCGATCTGTACTTCAGGTGAACCTGTGTCTGTGGGTGTCTTGCCATACTCAGCGATGATCGCTGTCTTCTGGTCTTTGCTTAACATGATGTTTCCTCCTTTTTTGTTCATGGCCGGGTATTCAGTAAGCGGTCGGAGTGTCCGACAAACCGAATAAGCGGCAGTTGACTCATACCAAACAAATATATCATACCAAAATATGGAATGCAATATATTTTTACAAATTTAGATCTATGACAGATAGCTGACAACCTTGATGGGCGTGCGGTAATATGCATAAGAGATCTTGATGCCATCGCGGTGGTTGCTGGCATGTACGACACGGCCTCCGCCAATATAGATGGCCACGTGACTGATGCTGCCGCTGCTGCCATAGAAGAACAGGTCTCCCGGCTGAGCCTCAGATGCACTGATAGTGCGTCCATAGCTGGGCTGTGCACTTGAGGAATGGGGCAGATAAATGCCATATTTTGCATAGACCTGCATGGTAAAGCCGGAACAGTCTACGCCATTTGTCAGGCTGGTGCCTCCCCATACGTAGGGGTTGCCAACGAACTGAAGCGCATATTGTACAAGATCCACACGGACATCGGATACACCCTGTCCATACTTAACCTCTGAGATGGTCATGGCCTTCGGAAGGGTCTGTGAAATCTCTACATAATCACCGCTCACATAGCCTTTTTCGTCGTCAATCTCGACTTTGTACCAGGCACCGTCATCGACGGTCTTCAGTACAGTCAGCTCCTCTTCGATGGGAACCATGGTGAGAACCGCACAGTCTGTGTTGGGCTTTTCCCGGACAAACAGTGTGGTGGTAGTAACGGTGGCTACTTCCTTGATATATTCTTGTGCTTTTTTCTTTGCTTTTTTTCCGGTCAGCAAATAATCTGCTGAAACATAGCCCTCCACCTTACCGGATTTGATATGATACCAGCCATTCTTTTTGCCGTAAACCTCACAGCCTGCACCGGCCGGCATTTTTCCTACCAGCTCGGAATCCTCGTTGGCTGATTCTCTGATATTTAAGTAATTGTCTACATTGGCCAGGCCAAGGTTCGTATAACCGCAAAAGGTCTCTTCTTCTGGTTCTTCTTCTGTGCTTGTCTCTTCTACGACTTCTTCCTGGGCTGCATTGCGGGATACGGAAATATCACTGTTTTTAACGGTAAGCCCCTGGGTCTGATTCAGATAACCTGAGATCACGGCTGTCATGCCGGCATGGGTCGCAGCGGCTGCCTCCTGTGGCGTGGCAATGAAAAAAGCTGCTCCAAGAACCGTAGCAAAAGCAAAGCCAAGATTCTTCAAATTTAAATGATACTGTTTCATACATGCCTCCTGTCTGCAAATGAAACTCCTGTCGAATATTATAACAACCGGCCAGACTGCTGTCAACAATTCTGTAATATTTCTGTAATATTTATCAACCATCCTCACTGCTGCTGCGAATTGTTTAATGCAAATGCAATATTAGTCGCATGATCCGCAATACGTTCTAGCCCTGTCACAAGATCCGTAAAGACCAGACCGGACTGAGGAGAACATTTTCCTTTTGCCATGCGGCGGATATGGGCATTTTGCAAATCGATGGCCATCTGATCCACGTCTTCCTCAATGGCTAAAATCTCCTGCATATGGGACAGATTGTCATTTTCAAACATATCCAGGGCATAGTTCAGAATCAATTGATCCTGTTCAAACATATCCTGAATCTCTTTCGTTGCTTTTTTGGAAAATGTCAGACCCTGCTCTTTTACACGGGCAGCCGCTTCTGCGATATTTTCCGCATGATCGCCGATGCGTTCAATGTCGTTGATCACATGAAACAGTCCGGCGATTTTCTGACTGTCGGCTACCGGAAGCTGTCTCTGGTTGACATCTACCAGATAATCGGTAATCTCATGGCTCAGATAATCAATATATTTTTCGGTTTGA
Organism: Moraxellaceae bacterium; assembly: GCA_963645455.1. Taxonomy (GTDB): domain Bacteria; phylum Bacillota; class Clostridia; order Lachnospirales; family Lachnospiraceae; genus W0P33-017. The sequence goes on from CAVITM010000005.1 coordinate 26,419, forward strand.
TACACCTGATCAATCTTTGACTGATCTCCGTCGAAAAATGCTTCCATTGCAAGTGTTAAATTTTTTTCTGCCTTTGTGCCCATACGGCCGATCTCCTGCATGGCCTCAACAATGGCAGCGGTGGGTGAAAATACACTGGTTTTATTGATATACTGCAGAGAAAAGCCTTCCTGCTTCACATCGTCTCCGGGGATCAGACGGTTCACCAGCCGGATCAGCTGCGTTGTAAAAGGTAAAAAGATGATCGTCTGGAATACCTTGTAGATGGTGTCCGTATTGGCTACGCACCGCTTGATGTCGCCACCGGAAATCGAGTTGATAAAAGCAGTAAAGGGATTCATGGCAAAAATCAGTATGATAGAGATAATGACCATACCGAATACGTTAAACAGCACATGAATGAGTGCGGCCCGCTTGGCATCCTTTTTTGCATCCAGCGCTGTCAAAACAGCCGGCGTACAGGATCCGATGTTGCAGCCGAGGATGAAATAAAAGCAGATGGGAAGTGTCACCAGTCCCTGCCCTGCCATAAGAAGCAGGATGCTGACTGTCACGGAAGAGCTTTGTACAATGACGGTGATCACAAGTCCTACTAAAATCGCAAGGATCGGATTGTCAAGCTGTGCCAGTGCATGGATGACTGCCGGATAGTCATTTAACTGCTGCAGAGAGCCGGACATCATACTGATACCCATAAACAGGGCACCAAAACCGATCACCACTTCTCCGCTCTTTTTGAAGATCGGTTTTTTAAGGAATAAAAACATCACTACACCGACAAAGAGAATCACCGGTGCAATGGCAGTCAGATTAAAGGAAACCAGCTGTGCCGTAATGGTCGTACCGATATTGGCGCCAAAAATAATGCCAACTGCCTGGGTCAGCTCCATCAGTCCGGCGTTGACAAAGGTGACAACCATAACGGTGGTCGCTCCGGAGGACTGAATAATGGCGGTAAACAGTGCACCAAAGAGCACTCCGATGTATTTGTTTTTCGAAATGGCAGTCAGCACGGAACGAAGCTTTACGCCGGCCGCCTTCTGCAGCCCCTGGCTCATAAAATCCATGCCAAAGAGGAACAGTCCCAGACCGCCCATCAAGGTTAATATCATGCTCATAGCTACTCCTTTTTCGTTGCTATTTATGGAAGTTTATCAAAATCATTCTTTGAAATGCAAGCATTCCACGCCTGATTTATGAAATTTTGCTTGGCTTTGAATAGTTACCAAAATATTTTTTACAGAATTCGATATCCTGCCGGATCTGTGTCTGCAGCTCCTGAATCGAGTCAAATTTTATCTCCGGGCGCTCGAATGCATGGAAAGAAATACGCACCGGTTCCTCGTAAATATTCTGATTAAAATTTAAGATATGCATTTCAACAGCGATGGGATTTTGATCTCCATGCTTTGGTTTGATGGTGGGCTTTCGGCCGATATCCGCGATTCCCACACAGCGCTTGTCTGCAAATTCAATGGATGCAGCATAGACGCCAAAGGGAGGAAGAAGCTTATCCGATTCTGCTAAAATATTGGCAGTGGGAATGCCAATGGTACGACCGAGCTGATTGCCAAGGCTGACGGTTCCATCAATGGAATAGGGATGTCCTAACAGCATGGCCGCCGTTTCCATATTTCCTTTTTTGATCTCTTCCCGAATAAAGGTACTGCTGATATCACGACCGTCAAACTGAATTTTTTTCACGATCTCAAGAGTATAACCATATACCGGCGCAAGGCGCTCTAACAGACGGCAATCTCCCCGCCTGTTGTGGCCAAAGCCGCAATCCTCTCCCACAACGATACTTTTTACATGAAGAGAATGGACGATCCATTCCACAAACTGCTCCGGTTCCATGCTCATGACTTCCGGAGTAAAGGGACACTGCAGCAGATAATCCATGCCTCGTTCTTTAAAAAGTGCGGCCTTTTCTGCATTCGTTGAAAGCAGCTGCATGCCATCCCCCTGGGTAAGCTTCTTTGGTGGAATGTCAAAGGTGAATGCCACCGCCAAAAGTCCTTCCTTTTGCTTGTCTAAAAGCCGTCGAAGCAGCTCCTCATGGCCCCGATGCAGCCCGTCAAATTTTCCAATCGTAAGAGCTGTCGATTCTTCAATATGAAATTGTTCGATTTTGTCCAGAAAAATCATTGATCTATCCTTCAGCTCAAAAACATTTTTTTACATTTATAGTTGTGCTGCGTCTCGTCCCATGTATAAATAGCACGAAAATTGCCGTCTGTATCATAAATCCGACAATCTGTTTCTGCGTCATGGGAAGGATCCGTCAGATCTTCCCGCTCCAGTCGATTGCCGTTATTTAGCTTTTTTTGTGACTCATCCCGCGGTCCGATTACAAGGGCAGGCAGCTGCTCAAATACACAGTCGACTGGAAGCAATAGCTCCTGAAGTCTGCCCTGGTCGCGAAAGTCTTCAATCTGAGCCAGGGTATGTGCGTTTTCCAGCGTAAAGCAGCTCACCCGGGTGCGGATGAGGGAACGCATATGACCACCCACCGATAATTTTTCTCCTATATCTGCACATAAAGTGCGAATATAGGTTCCCTTGGAGCAATGTACCCGCAAAGTGATATCCGGAAGTGAAAAATCTGTGATCTGAATATCGAAGATCTGTACCTGACGGGGTTTTCGCTCTACCTCAATGCCCTCACGTGCCAGGTCACAAAGCTTTTTTCCTCCTATTTTTAGTGCGGAATACATGGGCGGAATCTGCGCATAGTCGCCGATAAAGCTAAAAATCGCAGCACGAATCTCTTCCTCAGACAGACTGCTCACCATTTCACTTCGGTCAAGCAGTACTTTTCCGGAGGCATCCTGCGTATCCGTGGTGCAGCCAAGGCGAAGGACGGCTTCATATACCTTGTCCTTGTCTGTTAAAAGTCCGCAGACCTTGGTTGCCTGTCCGATGCATACCGGCAAAACCCCTGTAGCATCCGGATCCAGTGTTCCGGTATGTCCGATTTTTTTCTCACGAAGGATGCCCCGCAGTTTGGCTACCACATCAAAGGAGGTAAACCCGGCTTCCTTGTATACATTGATAATTCCATTCATAATGATTCTGTGGCTTCCTCAGGTGGAAGCTGTTTTTTTACATCATCCAGCAGCAAAGCCATCAACTGATCCGGATCACCTTTCAGCGTTGCTCCGGCCGCCCGTACATGGCCGCCGCCGCCATAATTGCTGCAGATAGCAGCCACATCTACAATCCCATTGGAACGCATGGAAGCCTTATAGGTTCCGTCTGCATTCTCATAGAGAAGAATCGCTGCCTCTACGCCCTTTGTGCTCCGCAGCTGTGCCACAATTCCCTCTAAGTGCTTGGGCAGCGCATGATAGGTATCCATATCCTCTTTTGTGATCACGCTGACGATACAGCGGTCATGAAAATAACGCTTGGCCTTCAGCAGCGCACAGGCTAAAATCTGGTTCTGCTCAAAGGTTTTTTCAAAAAATGTCTTGTCGACAATCGTCGGATAGTCAATGCCTTTATCCATGAGCCGTCCGGCGATATTCATGGTCTTTGAGGAGGTGCAGGAATACTGGAACACGCCGGTATCATGAATGATGCCCACATATAAGCATTCTGCGATCTCTTTTGTGATCTTTGATTCATCAAGCAGTCCGAAAATAAGCTCCGATGCAGAGCTGGCCTCCGGCACAACCAGATTGTCATTGGCAAAGCTGCGGTTGCTGATATGATGATCGACACATACGGTATCCTTTGCCCGGTCAAAGATGGGGGCTGCCTTCCCAAGCCGCTCCCTGTCTCCGCAATCCAATGCGAAAAACAGATCATAGACCCGGTCGGTCTCGCAGTCATGAAGGATCTCATCTGCACGTGCCAAAAAGCGAAAC
>CAVITM010000006.1:0-29544 GCA_963645455.1 Moraxellaceae bacterium
AGCCAGAGCCATAGCCAAAGCCAAAGCCAGAGCCAAAATCTATTTCGTTATTTTCCATGATGTTACTCCTTCAATATTTTCTTTTGCTGCTTGCGTGCAGTCCAACATTTCTATCATCTCAGTCAACAGCACTTTGTCAACAGGCATCCCAAACTTACATTTGTCAGGTTTTTTTACACCTTCCATTGCAAGCTGTGAGAGTGAGGCTGCGCCTTCCCAGTACCACAGCCTGATAGCGTTCCTCAACACCACTTCTTTTCCTTCTCTCTTCTCAACATAACCTGCAAATACACCTGCTGAGTAAGTGCGAACGATTTTAAACTCCATTCCATCAAGCTTCTCAGCCGTTATGTTCTCTTTCATTTCTTCTACTGGTGCATAGGTTACTCCGTTAATTTCGATTGTGTTCATTATTTTTCTCCTCCTTGTTATGATTCCTTGCAAATTTCTTCTTTTGGATAGTTATTTATTCCTTATAGCATGTATTTGTTATCTTCTTGTATACATCTTCGTAAAGCTCTTGCTTATCGCCATTATACGTATATTCGGCATAAATCCCATCACCGCTTACAGTTGTAGATGCCAATAACTTATAATTCTGTAATGTTTTACATGACCATACAACAAACACATCGCCAAGGTCGATTTCTACATCTTCGTGTGCGTTGTACCATTCAACTAACTTGTGTAAACATACGCTTTGAAATTCCTTCATACCTGTTATTATCATATTTTTCTCCTCCTTGTTATCTATTACTTCGCAAACTGCCAATCTTCCGCAAGCATATCCGACTGTGATGCTAACCACCCGAGCTGTACGCCTCTTGTACCTACAAATGCTATAGCAGCATTACCAATATCGGCGTGCTCCGCATTTACAATTTCGTCATTTGATGCTTTATAAGATATACCGGTAGCAAGCTGTATGTACTGTCCCTTACCGTTCCACCCTTTACGGGCAACTTTAAGACCACACTTTACATACCTGATAGCGTCACTGAAGCTAAATGCTGCTTCACCACCAAACTGATGGCAATTTGTTTCATCAGCCAGCATCCATTCATCTGAGCAGATGTTTAATATTGTATACTCAACCACTTCTGTTTCACGAATGTCAAGCTCTTTGCCATCCATTATATGCATCATAATCGTTTCTTTATCAGCATCCCAGTACCAGTAACCACCCCCTGATGGTAACTTGGCTTTCGCTCCGTTATTCTTCATAAGTGTGAAAATATCTTTAAAATTCATAACTAACTCCTTTATTTCCTCACTATTATATATCCATACTGTTGTGCGCAATCGTGTTCTATTCTGCAACCTTTGTAGTCAAACCAGTTTTCTGTAAAATATACATAGTCAGCTGTTGACATAAGCAATATTGATTCACCTAAATACCAAAGTGGTTTTGCATCGTCTGGTACATCTTCAAGAAAAGAATCTATAACCTCAACAGGTTCTTTGATTAGTTTGGTTGCTTCCTCTCGTCAAAAACCCTCCGCACACTTTGTTGTTATCAACTCTGCATAAGGCAGACTTGCTACCCAGTTACAGAACTCTCTCCACTCATCAAGCTTGTGATTATGCCGCTGATGGTAGATGTTCAGTAGGACTGCGTAATTTAACGATAGTGTGCGCTTCTGGTTGTAACTTGTAGGCAGCAGCTGTATTAACTGCCACCAATCTTCTTTATCCTTTGTGTTTAGATAGCGTAATCTAAAGTGATTGAGTGTATTTATTGTTGTTTGAAGAGTTGCTAAACTTTCTTCTTTCATGTGGTCTGTACTAAAGTCTTTTAACGTAAACTCCTTTGCAGTTATCTTGTGCATTGTACTGCACGAATTAGCCGTTGTTCCAACTTTGTACGTATCGAGTTCTTTCCACCAGTAGAGCGGAGCATCTACCTCAACCAATACAGACAGCATTCGTAAAAATTTGCAATGTTCACTACCTGCGTTTATGAGTTGTCTCATAAGTTTATAATCGTTTTCACCGATAGACAGGTTTACATTATCAAGCATAAAGCTGTCCATTTTGTTCCAACTGTTCATTGGATTCCTTATCCCTTTAATGGTAACTAACCATTGTTCGGGTGAAGGACATATTGTGTTCTTAAATTCTATCATCCACCCCTCCGTATATCAGATGCAAAATCCAATCAAAACATTTGCTTTCTGATTTTTCATCTTGCCTTTGTTTTTTGCCGTCAAGTCTATGTCTGTTTCATCCATAATCAGGAAGGTTCCGTTGCCAAGCGATACCCAGATATCAGCTAAAGCCGTTTCTTTTATCTCCGGTTTTGCTTTTTTGAGCAGCTCGTATTCTTTTATGGTCGGTACCCAGATATATTCCTTGTCGCCGGAAACGTTTCTTACTGCGATATTAATCGCTGTTCTGACTGTTCGTGGTATTTCCCAATAGAGATCATTCACCTCGCCTGTCATAACGTCATTAATTGTGAATTGTTCCGGAAACGGGTCAATTGCAACCCATTTTGTTAAAAATTTGCCCTCTGTAAAGTTTGGATTGTTCTTCTCCACAAGCACCATGCGGATATCTTTCCCGTTTGTAAATTCAAGTTCTTTCCATGCACCGACAGGGTACAGCACATTTTCGGGACGCATCTCACAGCCTTGCAGATTTTCTACAATCTGATACCATGGATTCTGGATGTGCAAGTTTTTATTCCACCACGTCCAGCGCCTACCGTTTGGATCAGTTATATTGCTTATAGTGTCCTGTTCTTCCTGCTCTCCTGCCGCTGCTGCGTTAATCGTGTGTGCAGCTCTGATTACCGTTTTTAAATCAATAGATATGCTTTTGTTGTAGCATTCTTTACACAACTTAAAACCGATACTGCCATCGTTATAAGTCTGCTTGTGTGTGAAATACTGCATCTCGCTAAAAGGCTTCTGCTCGCCACATAAATTACAGGTTGTCATCACCATTTGTTTTTTCACGTCCAATATCACGCACCTCTCTTATCAAACGCGACATAGCTTCACGCTTTGCCGTCTCTTCTTCTTTGCTTGCTTTAGGAACATTTTTGAGAAACCAGTCATTGAAAACCTTTTTCTGCTTTTTCCACTTTCTTGTTTTTCTGGTGCGTCTCATAAAATTTACAACGGGTACTATGCCCTCAGCCAGAATGTACACCCAGCAGGTCATCGTAAACGAAACAAACATTACGCCGATAATGATATCTACTGCCATTTCCTCTTCTTTCTTACATCATCAAACCACTGCTTAGCCGCTTTTATACATGTATCAATATCGGAGTACACCGTGTTTTGCCACAATGATGAATATATCGTGCCGTCCGACTCGATTGTAAAATAGCTAAGCTTTGCGGCTTTATCTTCTGCACATCGTAAAAAATACTGCCGGTCATCTCTGCGTGTATGCTTTTTTTTCGTGTAAATTATTCTGTTTTCTTCTTCACTTCTCATCCACTTCGACATCTATTACCTCCAGATATATCACTTTATTTCCTTCCGAATCGTGATCGTAGTGGAAATCTGTTTGCACGCCTATTTTCGCCAGAGCTACTGCCCATGCTATTATTTCATTATACATTTTGCCTCTTCCTTAACACTTTGCAAGTGTGTCCGTTTCTAAGTCGTAGTAATAAGCTGAGTCGGATACTTTTTCACCATAAGCATCGTGTGGAACGTTGCTAAGAGCTTTACAGAGATGCCTTTCCAAAATTTCATTTTTTCCAACCGTTCGATGTAAAAGTGCCTCATGTTGAGATGTGAACACAATGTATAAATTGCACTGATGCTTTTTTGCTATCTTTTTTAGCTGGTCTGGATAAAACACAGCTGCTGCTCCATTTTGCTTTTGCGTGTACAAAAGTAAAGGCTCATCAATATCATTAATCACGTCAGTCTGTTCGTTAATACCAAGTAGCTCCGCTATAATATCCTTTATAGGCGTACATTCAGCTGGTTCGCGTTCGCTCATAATCTGCAATGCGTCCATGTGTAAAACCTCAGCATCAATTCCCCATTCTTCTATCATTTCGTAGCTAATGGTAAAATATCCGCCAGGCACTGATTCGTGCCGTGCGGTAAAAAGTAAGTGCATATCCTCAAAGGTAACCTCCACTGGATACCCTGCTTTATCCTTGTGGCAAGCCGTAATCTCCTTGTAGCACTCATTTGAAACAAGCTTAACTCCAAGACTTGCCCTAATGTCGGTGTACAATACTTTTTTAGGTAGACGTGCTAAAACTCCAGTATTCATCTTCTTTAATTCCTTTCTTTTGCTTGATGTGCCGCAAGCAGCTCCTGTGCCCAGTCCTGCTCTAAAACACTTTTTGTTGGTTGCTGCATCGCAACAAATGTGCCGTAACTTATATTATTGTCATGTGCTTTCTGTACAGTCTCTTCAAGGCACACTTGATGTTTTCGCCTAACTTTCATGACAGGCAGACTTGACCTTGTTTGTTTTTCGGCATTCTTGCTACGGTATTTTTTATAAAGTTGTCTTTTTCTTTCTCCACGACACTTATCAGAGCATAGCGTTGCTGATGTTCCATGTGGATCAAACTCTTTTCCGCAGACAATGCACTTTGCTGTACGTGTTGTCTTGGCCTGCCTTTTTTTAACAGCTTCAGCTCTGACTGCTGTGTAGTAGCATTCAGGTTTGCAATAAAGTTGTCTTGCCATTTTTTTTTGGAAGCGTTTACCACAAAAAGCACACGTAGCATAAGCTGCCTCTTTTACTTTTTTGTATTTATCTTTGTTCTTGTGGTAGAATTTACGCCCCATTACACGCTTTCTTTCCAGCATGCATTCTGGCGAACAGGTTATTTTTTTTCCTCTCTTGTCAAATTCTTTACCACAAACAACACACTTTTCTTTCATGGTTTCATCCTCCGAACTCAGGCATGTATTCAGGCATATACTCACGGATTTTATAAACAATTTCTGCTACAGTTTTGCGACCTATATTTCTGAACTTTACCAGCTCGTCATATTTGATTATCACAATATCACTCACATAGTTACAGCCGTGTCTTTTAAGGACGTTATACGCCCTAACAGATAAATTTAAATCTTCTATCGGAAGTCGCCACCATGCCTGTTCCTCTTCGTTATCTGACAATTCTGCTCTTCCCTGTATGACTCTTGTATCATTTTCTGCCTTTTTCTTTGCAAGCTCCTCAACAAACTCATCCGCAATTTCTCTCGCCCTGCTTTCCGTATGTTTTGTGATATACAACCCCTGTTTAAGTTTACGGCTTCTTGCAGGATGTCTGAGCTTTCTTAAGGCTTTTGCTTCTATTTGTCTTATGCGCTCCCTCTGGACACCAAACTCTACTCCAATTTTATCAAGCGTCATCTTGTCGATAACCTGAATCTTAAGACCTTTGCTTCACGTTCGGACAATCCCCAATCCGACCAGTTGACCAATACATCCTGTATAGTCTCTTTTGCATCAAATGGCATTGCCTTTATGACATCATCAGGTAGTTCATCCTGATGCACTGCACAATAAAACTTTTCTGTGGGTGTTAATGAAAGTTCGCTTTCGGATACATTGACTCTTCCTGACGTGAAGTGCTCCCCCTGTGCCACGTTATCCAAATCACTTAACCACGCAAGCACTCTGCTAACTTTGTTTTCACTCCATCCGTTTTCTGAACAAAGTTGTTTCATGGTCGTACTTGTAGTAAGTATCGTTTCAAGCATCTCACTGATTTTTTTGGTGTTTTCCAATGTTTTCAGACGTTTTTCTCGCAAAGTTTCTTCTGCTGCTTTTCTTGCTTTTCTCACACTATTCCTCTCCTTTACTTACAAACGGCAAAATTTCAATAGTCATGTAGCTTTCAGCATATGTATGTTCTTTCGATACTATTGCATTCACTACCTGTCTATCATCTTTGTAAGCAAGCTCGTTTAAGCCATCCATTGCAATTTTTAAATAATTGTCCACATCTGGCATTGTTGTTGGTGGTATGCCCTCATCGATGACTCGCCGTTTTTCCTTATTTGACCAACTTTTTAAAACTTGTTTATATACTCTAACCACAATAACAACCGGTTGACCATCCATATACGCTTCCTTGTCGGCAGCTGCCATATAAGCATCTCTAATTTTTTTTTCGTATGCTGTTGTTTTTTTTGGCGTGTATTTTCCCCCTTGTTTGGTAAACCTCGGTCTGTCTTTGGCGTGTAATCCCTCTACCCTGATAATCACTGCTTACTACCTTCTGCATCAATCATGATGCTCATTTCCACCGCTAACTGCTTTTCCTCTTCAGAAAAATTGATTTCAGCTCCAGTTTCTTTCCTGATAGTGTCCACTATATCTCTTATGGTCACATAGCCTTTTTCTATGCTGTCGTACTGGGACAACATATAATCTGCCATTCGCTCCAGTCTTTGTTTTCCGTGTCCAAAAAGATCGTGATTCGCCATGAGTGCCACGTACATATTTTTTATAAACGCAATCTCTTCAGCAAGCTTGAACATCTTCTGGATCTTGTGTTCTGCTTCGCGATTCCACTCTCTTTTGGTATCTGCTGTAAACCGTCGCTTAACTTCTCTCAGCTGCTCTTCAGTCAGTTTTATTTTCTTAAGTTTTCCTGCTTTGCTATTCTTGCCCATCGGTAGCCTCATCTGGTATGTGTTTGAATAAAATTAGCATGTGTTCCCTAAAATTTGTATCAGGACCTAACATTGTCAGTCCAAAGCCTGCTTCCGCTTCTAACTCGTATAGTGGTGTGATTGTATATTCAAGAACGCCTCTGCCTGAACTTTCCGCAATGTCTGTAAGCTGTATTAAAGCGGCACCGTATGCTTTTTCTAAATCCGTGTATGTGCCTATCAGCAGAAACGTTGAATCCCCTTTTTCTTTACAGGTATTGTCTTTGCAGTATTCAGATTCCCACATTACAGCAATTTGCAGCTTATTCTTTTTCTCCATTCTTCGTCCTTTCTATCTCGCTTCGTGCCTCACAATTGTGATACTTGTCCAACTGTTTGTTAAGAGTTGCAATTTCGCTTAACAGCGCGTTTATGGTATGCCTGTGAAACTGACGCAAGCTCTTGAGATTATCGTAGGTGTAGTACAAAGCCAGTACCAACATAAAAACCAACACCGCAACCACATATGCATAAGCTGACATTAAACTTTGTGTTGTATTTGCTCTTGCAGCAGTAGTTGCTACAGTTACCAATGCAAACAGTAGTGCAAACAGCCCGATCACAGGTATTACGAACTTTAGCAGCACACATACTACCACAAGCACAACCTCAATGAACTGTTCGAAGCACGCCTGCCACTTTTTTTTCATGAATCAAACCCCCTTCGTTGCCGCCTATTTTGACTTTACAGCCGTTTTTGTTATTGATTAAGGGGTTTATTCCTAATAAACCGTAAAATCCATCAGATAACGAATCAGCCGTCAAATAGATATATTTATTTGTCAAGGTACATCACTGACACGACCGCAGCAACAATGACTACGATCACCCATGTCAGCAAGTCTATCTTTAGCATCAAACAACTCAGCATAAGTCTGATTCACCTGCCGATCTGCTATCTCTGCTGTTGTCCACAGGATTGTTTACATCGTTGTGGATAAACTTATTAATCCTGTAATCCTTGTTCTTGTCGTTTTGCAAACTTAACATGTGTGCTTTTGACATCTCATAGATCCTACTTCCAACAGCTTCATCGATATCGATAATCTCACGCAGTGTTTTTTCGCTGCTGATTATCGTCAGCATGTCATTGATGTATCTATAGTTTAGAATTTCAAACGCTATATTAACATCGGCTGCTGTTACTGTGGCTCCTTGTTTGGTTTTAAAAAGGTCATCGATGTACAGACATGTGGTGTGCTTGTACTTTGTGATTTCAGTACCAAATACAGGTTCGTTTATAATTGCTTTTAATCTTGTACTCTCGTCACGCCACAGGCAATATTTAACTGCCACTCCACAACGCAGTAATTCCCCTACTATCGCTGTACACAGGTGCGTCTTGCCTGCACCAACCTGCCCACCGAAGAAAAACCATCCTGTCGGTTTGGTTGCGTACTCTCTTGCTTTGCTGTAAGCGTACCGCTGCCAATCTGCCGAAGTTTGATAGTTTTCAAAAGTGTGTCGTCTGATTGCCTTTTCAAGTCCTGAAGCTTTGATTAAGCCCATTGTTCGCCTGATTTTTAAACAATCACACTCCTGATAAACTTCGTGTCCGTCATAGATTACAAGCGTTGCACCCTTGTTTAAGCATTTTGGGCATTCGTATCCCTGCAACCCTCCGGCTTGCCTGTTAAAGCGCTGAACTCTGGAATAGAGCATTAAGTCAGAGTTCTCCCCAATCGATGTTGTCACTCCATGACGCTTTAGGATCTCCGCGAGCTGTTGCATCCTTATCCACCTCCTTGTAGTTCTCATCAAGATAGTCAATGTAGCCTCTTGTGAAGAATGTCCCTCCGTCCTGTGGCTTACGCCATTCGTCTATCTTAAGACCTTCCTGGTAGCGATTAATGCAGCGCACGAGCTGCTCTTCCCCATATTCGTAAAGCGTGCGTTTAACTTTATCTGTTATACGCCCTCTGCCTTTTCTTGTCGGGTACAGCTCCCACAACCGCTCAAAAAGCTCTTCCACCTGCTTATTGTGTGTATTCTTTTTTTGGACAGACTTATCCCTTGAAGCAACCGCTTGCTCACTTTGTGCAGAATCAGCATGCAGACACGCACACTGCGCATCGCCAGATGCGCTATTAGTATTTATATCTAAATCTAAATCTAAATCTAAATCTAAATCTAAATCTAAGCCTGCATTTGGTTGGCAAGTGGTTGACACTTGGTTGGCACTTGGTTGGCAAGTGGTTGACACTTGGTTGGCACTTGGTTGGCAAGTGGTTGGCACTTGGTTGGCACTTGGTTGGCACTTGGTTGGCACTTGGTTGCCAAGCGTGTGCACGCTGTAAACACCGCCCTCTATTGCAAGGGATTTTAACTCTTTCTGAAACTGCGTCGGTGTTTGTCTATCTTTACGTAGCGCGTTATGCACATACCAGTGTCTGATAGCGACAACACCACTGTCGAAGCAGATGATGAGTTTTTTTTCAACCAACAGCTCCAAATCATCTTTTGACGCACCGATACTTCTTTGGATGGATTTGGGATTATTCATAAACCCCTCGTCATCCGCTTGCAAGTTCAAATGAAAATACAACATTTGTGTTGTTGGCGGCATGTCTAAAAAATCATCTGAGCAAACGATGTTTTGAGAAAACATTCTCTTCTTTGCCATAATTCCCTCTCGGCTATGTATGATGTACTGCTTTGCAGTGACTGGCTCAATCTGTTGTTGAATGTGTGTAATATCAGAGGCACCGGCAGTTTGCTTTGCAGTGACTGGCTCAATCTGTTGTTGAATGTGTGTAATATCAGAGGCACCGGCAGTTTGCTTTGCAGTGACTGGCTCAATCTGTTGTTGAATGTGTGTAATATCAGAGGCACCGGCAGTTTGCTTTGCAGTGCATCATACAGCTCTATATGAATTTTTAAAAAAGGAGAAAGCTAAAACGGAATGTCACTATCGTCTATAGCTTCAAATCCAGCTGGAATGTCAGCAAATGATTGCTGCACGTTCTGCTGTGGTTGAGTAAAATTATTTGCCTGTGTTCCCGGTGTAGCGTTTGCCTGTCCTTCTGTTGTTGGTGAATCACAGAAATCGAATCGGTCAACAATTACATCGGTTGTGTAGAGCTTCTGGCCGTCCTTCTCATAGCTTCCGGTCTGAAGCCGTCCTGTAACAGCAATTCTACGACCCTTTGCAAAGAACTTGTTTATGTTCTCTGCCGTCTTGTTAAATGCGATGCAAGATGGAAAATCAGCACCACGGTCATTACCGTTTTTGTCTTTGCCTCTATCGATTGCAATAGAGAAACGGCACACTGCTATCTGGTTGTCTGTGTAGCGCAGCTCAGGATCACGAGTAAGACGCCCGAGCAGATTAACATTATTCATTTGCAAGTACCTCATCTGCCGTTATTTGACCAGGAAGTGGGGCTTCCCAATTGTCATCTTCTGAGTTATCAAGATTTATTTCCTCTTCAGAATCATCATCTATGACGAATATTTCTGTTTCTTCTGGAGTTATTTCTGTCATATCAGCCGACAGTTCCGTTTTAATTGTGCTGTCTTGTACAACTTGCTTGGCAAATTCCGTTTTAATTGGTGCGTACTTGAGCACCTGTTTTAATACTGTCTTCTTTGCCATAGCGTCATAAGCAGTATTCCACGGGCTGTACTTGCTGTTAGCTGACTGACTGTATTTATTTTTGTACATGTCTATATCTTCTTTTGACATAACCTCGAAACCGAATCCGCCATTTACAAGTGTAAATACAGCATAGTAATAGATCGGCTTACCTCTATTGCTCTTTGTTGGCTTGTGGACGAGTTTAGGTTCTAACCCATATTCATATTCAAACTCGTCATTTTCATACACAACTCTGGCTTCAATGTTTTTAAACTCGCCCGACCTGTGAGCTAAATCAATCAAACCCTTGTAACCTGTCTGATATTGAACTTCTAATGTTCCTTTGTTCCTATATGGGATAAGGTACGCCTGCCCCAATGGTGTGTTTGGTTCAAGTCCCAACTGAGCCGCCTGCATCAAGGCTCCCATAAAAGACTTAGGCGTGCAGTTTGCAAGCTGTGGATTGCTTGATACTGCTGTTAATGCCATTCTGGTAAATCTTTCTGGTGTGATAACTGACGGTAATGCTGCCTCAATCTGTGGCTTCATTGCTACAATCCAATCTTTTATATTTTTTGGTTGTTTGTTTTCCACAAGGCTGCTGTTTGCTTTTTTAGCAAGCTTGTTTGCTACTGCCATACTTTTATTCATCCTCCTGTTTCTTTTTGGCTATTCTGAGTACCCTGTAAGGTTCACCCTGTTTTAAATATTTAGAGTAAACATCGGGCAGTTCATTCTTTAAGCTTTTGGTGTCCAGACCAGACTTTCCGGCTTGTAGCCTCCACGTAACTTTACGACCATTTGCATAAGCCTCTTCATGTTCAGCCATGTGTAACTGAATTTCTTGCTTAAGCTGGTCACATTCTTGTTTTAGGCTGTCAATAAGCTCGGTAAGCTCATCGATACGATCAAGCTTTTCTGTATCGTCTGATATATCTATTATTTCGTCTGTAATATCATCATTTGTATATAACTCTTTGATGATATTTCCGGCAGATTCTGAGCCGTCAGGTGGAGGCATGATTTTTTTTAGTACATTATTCTTCCAGAAATCGCTTTCGATTTTAATCAAATCCTGAATAAGTTCTTCATTCCTCTCAATTTTTACAACCACAAATTCGATGCCCATAATTAAGCAGGCAATATATACGGCGTCAGCTCCTGTAACTGCCATGTAGTGGTGACATTGAATTTCATACGACTCTGGAACTTTGCCATCTTCCCAATCTTTAGCCTTGTAGGCATTTGCAGTCTTACATTCGAGATACGCATTCTCACCGCTGATTTTGCGGTCAACATTTGCAAGCATAAATTCATAATCATCATGCTGCATCAGCATATTAACTCGGTGAACCTTTTTTCCTGTTGCTTCTGTGAAACGTTGAGAAACATATTCTTCAAGATCACGCCCGACACGCATCGCTTCCGAATCTGTCAAATCAATCTTGTCAGGCTTTGTTTTGTCTATCCATACATCAATAGAAGAAACCCATTTGTTAAGACCGCACACGGCAGCTGCATCCGAACCGCCTATGCCTTTCTTACGCCACTTGAGCCATTCCTCAAGCGACATGTCTTTAGTGGATGTTAAGTTCTTCACGCTCTTTTTTATCCTCTCTTAAGCTTTTCTTTACTCCGTGGTACAGAAATACTATAGCTCCTGCCACAATCATGTCCCCAATCATACATCCAAAATCCCAGTATCCTCTTGACTGGAAACATAAAATGCCGTATAATACTGAAATGAGGATGAATTGTGTTAACTTGCAAATCATACATATTGTCCTTTCTTTTACGATTGCGGAGCCGTGAGGTTCCGCTTTTTTCGTATCTTTAGTGTTCAACTTCTTGACCAGCATACTCATATACCTTCTGAGGAAAGAGTACGTAAGTATAGTTTGTGTTGTTTTCCTGCTTAAAAGCCACTCCAAACGGAAAGACCTTCGCTTGTAGACCTACTCTTAAAGTCTGTGGCGATATGCCAAGCAGTTTGGCGGCTTCAGATATTTTCACTTCTGCGCCTCCTATTTGTTTAGCATCCCAGATGCTCCATGATGTCACGAATCAGTGCTGTGCCGGAATCCCATGACACATTAATATAGCGTTTACCACCGCTTTGAAACTCAACTATCGCTGTTTGTGTGTCGGAATCATCGTCTACCTGATATGTGATACTTACAACATCCCAAGCGTTGCTTGTTGCTTGAAGCGTTTTACACAGCAGGTCGCAAACCCTTTGTTTGTCTTCCATGTTTTTGTCCTTTCTTTTGCTTAGTCTAAAAAACTTTCGATTGATACGCCGAAATAATCAGCCAACTTTTTTAGCTTCCTAACCTTTGGTTCTGAACGCCCAGTTTTCCAGTCGGTGAACGTCGATTTTGATATGCTTGTAGCTCGAGAAACAATCGCATCGGTTACACCTTTGGAATCACGAAGTTTTACATATTTTTCGTACAACCTTCTCCCCTCCTTTACGTTAGTTTGTAGATTTATCTTGTTTTTAGTTCGGAAATCACTTATAATGGTGTTGGAAATAATGTCACCATATTGACTTCGGTTTTGATTTTCCAAAACATATCTTTATTATAGTGGTGAAATCAAAACTTGTCAACAATTTTTGTGCACAAATCAGAATTTAAATTGGAGTATAAAAATGTATCAAAAATATTGTCAAGTAAGAGATTTGTTAGGATACAAAGACTCTGATGTAGCAAAGGCTACAGGTATAACAAAGTCAACTTTTTCTGATTGGAAAAACGGACGTAGCCGACCTAAAGTAGACAAAATTCAAAAAATTGCCCACTTTTTAAACATCTCTCCTGACTATCTACTCACTGGGGCTGATGACACGGTGGAAGAACCAACCGATGTTGGGCGGTATATCAATACTATCCTGTCTCAGCTGCGGAGTGATTCAGCAAATGTTATGTATTATAAAGGTGCAAAATTAACCGATATGCAGATGGAACTGTTAGCGGACGACCTTGAGAATGCGTTAAAGCGTGTCATCAAACTGAGTGAAAGGAATAAAAATGAAAAGTAAAATTGCAAAAGTAGTGCGTGATTTAGTGTTGAAATACGGCACAAATGACCCGTTTGAACTTGCAGATGCACTTGATATTTTAATCATGCCATCTGCGGCAGTGAACGGATGTACTATTACTTTGATGAACTGCCCTGTAATACTTCTCGGACAACATCTTAGTAGTCACGAAAAGCGATATGTATGTGCTCACGAACTCGGGCACAATGTGCTCCATGACATTAAGCGGCATGGTATCCTAATGAATTGTACTTTTTTTAGTACAGAAAAACTGGAAATTGAAGCAGATACATTTGCAGCTGAATTACTGGTACCTGATGACATATGGTTACTGTATCCGGAGTACACTATTAAGCAAATAGCAGCGGTTGAATGTGTACCTGTGGAGTTGTTGAAGATGAAGGTTAATCTTGCGTAGCTGATTGTTCGCTTAAAAGATAAAAAAGTATAAAAAAACGAAAGGAGTTATATATGAAAGTAGTTAAAATCATAATAGCAGATGTAGCAGGTTTTGTGGTTCTGATGCTTGCGCTTAAATTTGGATTCTTTATAACAACCGTCTTAGCCGGAATTAACATTATTAACGCTTTTCTCTCAATTAAGATATTGGGCAGCTTGGTTATGTGCGGCTGGATGGTGTCGCTTCTTATGATAACTTCGCAATTAGGTGCATTTGCCTGTGCAGGTGCGGCTGCTGTACTGAGTAAAAATGACGATTCAGGGATTGTCGGACATAAGGCTATAACAGTGTACACTATATTGTTCGTTCTTTACTGTATCTTATGCATTGTGGAATTGTATATAGCCAACGGCTTTGTGTGGTGGCTTGAGCTGCCATTTGCCGGAGTAGTGTTCAGTACCGTACTGAATATTGCAGCTGGTGGATTGAAGAGATAGCTTGTTCGTGCAAAAAAACAAACAAGCTGCTATTAGCTGTAGCAACTTGTTTGTTTTTCACTTCATATATCGAAAGGATGTAAAAAAGATTTAATTCCTGCCTTGCTATGTATGTCAACTGAGGGACGATGAAAAAATTCATGAATTTGCTGACAAAAAATCCTGTAAATCAGTTATACGTGGCTAAGTATACGTTTTTTAAATCATTTTTTGGAGGTGTCGCCCCTCAGGAGATGTCATTGCACGCTTCCTTGTTATGGCGCAGATGTAAAAGCCTAAGGAAGCATGTCAATAAACCTTGTTTGCCTCGTGGACATATTTATTATACCACAGACTTTTTGTAGCTATTCAACAAATTAAGCAATTTAAGGATTTTAAAAATGAAAAACCCAAACGGATACGGATCCATAAAAAAGCTTTCTGGTAAACGGCGCAAACCATTTGCGGTTTATGTCACGACAGGCTTTAATATGTGTCATAAGTTCCCTAAAATAGATTTTTTGGAACAGATATTAACGCCCGAGTTGTACTCGCAGGTTAAAGCAGAATATAATGCATATATTTCCCGACAACCACAGCACGCTGTACAACAGCAGACTTGCATCGGATACTTTGCCACACGCCAGGAAGCGATGATAACATTGGCAGAATATAATAGAAATCCATATGATGCCGACCACCAGACTATCACCTTTGAAGAGGCTTATGATGCAGTTTACCGTGATGAGATTGCAAAAAAACGCACCCGTGCTCAGAGAGTGTATCTTGATGCGTACAAAAAGTGTTCGTCTTTATACAAAAGGAAAATGCGCGATATCCGCCTTCCTGAGCTGCAGGAGATTGTGGATCAGTACAGCTCCGCTTCCAGAAGCACACAGAACGGAATGGTATTGTTGTTTCACTGCGTGTTTTCTTACTGCATTAAGTACGATATCTTGCAAAGAGACTACTCACAGCACATTACAATAAACAATACTTCCACCGTAAAACAAAAGGTACCTTTTAGTAAAAAGGAAATATCTGCTATATGGCAGGGTAGAGACTGGATTCAATCTGCTGCGAAAAGTTTAAAAGGTGTTCCTTTGGTGGATACTATACTGATAATGATCTATACGGGCATGCGAATAGGTGAGCTGCTTGCGCTTAAGGTAGAAGACGTTCATCTGTCGGACAGGTGGATTGAGGTTCACGGTACAAAAACCAAAGCAGCTGAACGGATAGTACCGATTCACAAAGACCTGATACCGGTTTTTAAGGAACATATAGACGGTCGTACAATAATGTCAGAGACTGTGTTTACCGACAACCGGAATAATCCAATCGACTATCATATGTACTTATCGGTATTTTTCAAGCGTTTCCTGCAGCATTTTACAATGAGCCATACAATTCACGAATGCAGGCATACATTTGCCACACTTGCAGCTAAATCAGAGATGAACAGCCTGCTGGTAAAGAAAATTATAGGGCATGCGTCAAACAACCTTACGGAAGATGTATACACTCATGTGTACATCGACAGTCTGGTTAATGAAATTGACAAGTTATCGATTGATTAGTTATATAGATACATCCCAAATAGCAGTATAAATTTGTTACTTACTTGTTCCTTACCGTTAAGATTTTATACGGTTTTATATGGTGTGACACAAATTTTAAAAAATACTATAAGCGTTGAAATATCAAAGAATGTATTAGCATTCTAACGAACGTAAAAGCCTGTCGAAATTCTGCTCGATATAAATAGAACTTAGTTAGAAGGAAAGTGCAAGGTTAAAAGCATTGCTGAAACTCCAATGTTTTACAACCTTGCACTTTTGTAATTTGTTACTTACTTGTTCCTTACCGATGCAATGTATGACCTACTTTGGTAGTGTTTTACGAATTTTATTTCCACTTAGAATTATAGATATGCTTTATAGCATAGGTCTGTGCTGAGGTCAAGCCAGCAGCTTTTGATGCACTTGCTAAACTGTCCTTTGTAATACCTTTCTTGCCATTTGTTTGTGCTATTTCTAATGCCTTGTCAGTCACACTTACATACATGTCAGCCGTGACTCCTGCGCTAACTGCACTGCTGTAATAGCTTGTCATAGTATCAATTTTATCATCGCTTGTACCTGCAACAACAGTTCCGATCAATGCTGCATTCTCTATACCACTTCCTGCTATCGCTATAGCTTTAGCTTTCTTCTCAGTGTACTGTGCAACGCTTTCTTTGGCAGCACCAACTTGTTCAGCCGTAACACCCTTGTCAGTCAATTTCTTATACGATACCGCATAATTGTCATAATCACTGCTTAGAATATCCTGTGACATATATTGCTTCTGTTCTTCTGTCAGTGAAGCGTTCGCTACGATAGCAAACTTCGTGCTTGTATCATCACCGGTATTAAGTGTTTTGTATGCGTTTGTATACATCTCGGCAGTTAAGCCTACAGAGCTTATATCCTCCGGAATGATCTTCTCTGCATAATTCTGAACCGTACCACCATCCTTGTACGCCCTTACAAGATTGTATGTCATATCAGCGATATGTGTATAAATTTCATTCATCTTTTCGGTACGTTCTTTGTTACTCAGATTAACATCGTTTTTAAGTTCCCTGATTTGCTTGTAGTAGTCGCCTACTGTCACATAATCAGGATCCTCTTTTGTCGATGCACTCATAGTCGAATCAAACGCTTCCAACCAACTTGCTTCTTCGTCTGTAATCATCTCGGCTTTTTTGAGAGCAGTAAGCTTGTCCATGATGTCATACGCTTCTGTCGTGTAGCGTGAACTCTTATCTGCGTTTGAAGTGTATTTTGATACGAGTGATGAACCGAGTCCTGCCCACGATTCTGTTGGAGTAGTGAGCGGCAGTCCGATATCACCTACAACACCTGTAAGCTGGTCGAGTACATAATCGATACCTTTTGGCGTAGCAAGCACTCCAAGCCATTCACGCATCTGTTCAGGTCCTTTACCGATTACTTTAGCAAGTGCGTCAGCTACATTAGATGTGCTCTCATCTGTGATGTATGTATAGGTGTCCGGATTCTTTAAATAATCCTCTTCAGATGTTGAAACAATGCTTGAATCGTACCATGTCTTGTTGTTGCGTGCCTGAACCAGCGCCCAACCTACAGGAGATACCGTAGGAATGAACTGCTCGACCATGAAGCTTATTAACTCTTTCATGGTTGTTTCGTCTCGCTCATCAGGATAAATGTAGTCTAAAACTATATTCTGGAATGTAACCCCGAAGAATGCGGACAGTTCTCTGTCACGAGGCAGTCTAAGCCATACGTCACCAAACTTAAATACCCAGTAATTATTTTTTATGTACTCGCTGAGTTGATCGTATTCTTTTCTCTTTTCGTCATCATCTCCAAACCATCCAGTATTCATAAACGCCAGCAAGATTGACGGTAAAGCCTGTGTAACCATTGCTCTTGCAAGTTTCATACGTCCTTCGTGTGTAGTGTAAGTCTCTTTAGACGAAACAAGCGTTACAAACTGATTTATACCTGCTATCGCTGCACCTAAAAACGGCACTGCTTGATTTGCCTGACGTGTAACCTTACCTTTGCGGTTGAAGTTGACCGCTGCTTCTCGTTGAGCCTTACCCGCAACTGTTATATTGCCACCTGTAGCATTATATACACGCTTAAAAGCTACATAACGAGAGGCGGATTCCACTGCGCTGTTAAGCTTCTCAACAAATCTCGATACCCATACAAGCGGATTGTGACTGTGCCTCATCTCAGCCATTACACGTCCGAGGGTATCAGAATCAGCCGTGTACTTTGAACTGAAACCTGTTGTGCTCTTAAACTGCATATAGCGTTCGCTCTGTTTACCAAAGAATTCATTTTTAAACGCCTGCCCTAATGACACTGCCCACTCTGCCGGATATGTGAAATTCTGATACCACTTTTGAGCATCGGTATACACCCAGCCATGTTGGAAATCTCTGATAGCGTTGCTTATGGCAAAGATAGGATTTGAAGAGGTTGTTAACGCACTAAATACCCTTGTCAGTTTGCCTATTGTTTGCAACAAAGCACTTGAAGGCGGAGCTGCCGCAATAGCCATAGCAAGGTGTTCGTCCAAAATGTTGTAATAATGTTTTTTGCCGTTGACAATCGCCACAACAGTATCTGGCGGCAGATTTGCGTCAGACGGTATAAACTGGGTTACAACATCATCAATCACTTCATCCATTAAATTTTTGTTGGTTAAGGCGTTTCGTAAGTTTTCCTGCTGCTCAGGTGTCATACGGCTGTAATTACCACGTTCAGATGCAGACCAGACATTGTTGTAAATATCTTTGAATATTTTATTCTGTAGTGAAGCTTTCATCTGCTCTGTTTGTACAGTTTGCTTTGCAAGTGGTATATCAACCTTGCTGACAAACATAGCGATAGACTCTCTGACTTCTTGCTTATCGCTGTTCCACAACAGATGTATCGACCTACCAACCTGATTGTAATGATATGCACTGACTATGTTATTAACCTGTACCATAATATTTTCTATCGGATTGTATATCTGTCTGGTTGAGCCTTTGAGCGAGTTATGCTTAAGCGGATTTACGCCTCTTGAACCCGACCTGTCCTTATTTCTTACATCCATAACTCTAAATATAGGCACGTAATGAGGATACATTTTTTTCATGTGGTCGTACTTTTCCTGTTCAAGCATGCCAGTCTTTACTAACCATGTATCCATAAAATCGTCGTACCACTCATACACTATGTCAGAGTAAGTGCCAAACAAGTTATGATACTGCTTATCAAAATCTTTTATCAGCTGTTTGTATGCAGCAACGTTATCGCCACCTGACGCGTCTTGTGACATAGTGGTTTGTCCTAAATTCTCACGGTCGATGGCGTGACGTGCAACAAGGTATAATCCAAAATCTTCTATAACTCTGTTGCCTTTGTTTAGATTTACACCGCTATACTGTTTTCCTTTCTTTTCAACCTCTTTTATGATGTCAGCAAACGCCTCACGCCCTGTGATCTCACCTGTAGGAGTTATAAACCCTTGTGTTATCAGTGTATCGGTGATTGACGCGTTAGAACCGGAGAACTCAAGTGCAAGCTGAAGATTCTCAGCAGGTGAGAGCTTATAGCCTGACGCTTTTTCGACCTGCTTTACAACCTGTGAAGCTGCCCATGTCGAATCAATGAAATTCTCTTGAAAATTGCCATATATGCTGTTGAACCCGTCACTCAGCTTACCCAACATCTTGTTAGGCGTCTTAAGGTCATTAATATGAACCTTGCTTTCTTCTCTGGCTTCTTGCCTTGTCTTAATCTGCCCTCTGATGCGTTCTGTCGTGTTCTTTGTTGTAAACGCCAGTACATCGCCACGTGTTCTTTGTACATCTTTCAACAGCTTATTTTGTTTAAGCACCTTCTCAAACGTATCATAAAAATTAGCGTTGCCTGCATATCCGCCTACTTCATAAGCCTTGTCTGGTTCGGATAGATATTTCCACACAAAATCAGCCACAATTTCAAACGGCATTTCATTGTCAGAATAGCCACGAGATTTAAGCTCTGTTTTGAGGTCTGGAACGTTATTAAGCATGTTCTTTACTGCTTCAGTCTTGCTTAACCCTGTTAAAGCGTCTATTTTATGTCCTAACTCGTGAATCGCCACACCCAATTGCTCTTTTTCCTGTGTGTGAATTTGACTGTGCATGCTATCAAACCATCCCAGAGTATTCTTACCTTTATTACGATAGCGTTTAGCATAGATATTTACTCTAAATCGCTTACCGATTTCTTTAACAATTGAGTTTATACTTGTCGCTGTCGCTCTATTTTCTGCACTGATAGCATCAATAGCCGCATCTGTTTTTCCGTAGTTTTTCTGTGGCACAACATTATACAGGCTACCTCTTAAAGGGCTGTCTTTGTTAACTGCCGCAGATTGGCCACCACGTGCTTTTAGCTCTACTGGTTGCTCGGAAGAATCAGACTTGTTATTTTTCTTCGTAGACTTTTTCTTTGCTGCAGGCTTTGTCTCACCTACTTTTTCTTCTGTGGCTGTTCCTTTTTCATTGATTGTATTTGAGCTTTCAGAACGTCCTTTTTCAGATTTTCCTCCAGCATCTTTTTCAGTTCTGGACTTACTTTTTCCATCATTTTTCTTGTCTGATGTACTCTTTTTAGTTCTTCCAGTTGACTCTTCTTTATCTGCACTTTCACTCGCCTTACCTCCCGCTTTTGTTGACTTCTTATCAGGTTTCGCCTTAAACAACACTTCCCCCAGCTTATCTGCCCATATATCGCACATCTCGTCTATATTAAGATTTTCAAAAACTGGATCATCGCTGGTTTCAATTATAGCACTTACCACATAATCAAACATATCAGATGCTTTATCAATGTTGTATTGCCCTTCATCTACTGTGTCATTGTAAATCTCCTTGACAAGCTTGCTCATTTCTTTGGCTGCTTTAGGTGTGCTGTACAACACACTAAAAGCTTGCTTCATCTCTCGTGCAATAGCACTGTGGCTACGCATGTTGTTTACTGCTGCTTTTTTTTCTGCACTGGTAGTAGTAGCAGGTCTTTCCTCAACGAGCTTGTCTAAGTCTAACCACTCAATCTGCTCGTATTTTTCTTCTGTGGCTGTTCCTTTTTCATTGATTGTATTTGAGCTTTCAGAACGTCCTTTTTCAGATTTTCCTCCAGCATCTTTTTCAGTTCTGGACTTACTTTTTCCATCATTTTTCTTGTCTGATGTACTCTTTTTAGTTCTTCCAGTTGACTCTTCTTTATCTGCACTTTCACTCGCCTTACCTCCCGCTTTTGTTGACTTCTTATCAGGTTTCGCCTTAAACAACACTTCCCCCAGCTTATCTGCCCATATATCGCACATCTCGTCTATATTAAGATTTTCAAAAACTGGATCATCGCTGGTTTCAATTATAGCACTTACCACATAATCAAACATATCAGATGCTTTATCAATGTTGTATTGCCCTTCATCTACTGTGTCATTGTAAATCTCCTTGACAAGCTTGCTCATTTCTTTGGCTGCTTTAGGTGTGCTGTACAACACACTAAAAGCTTGCTTCATCTCTCGTGCAATAGCACTGTGGCTACGCATGTTGTTTACTGCTGCTTTTTTTTCTGCACTGGTAGTAGTAGCAGGTCTTTCCTCAACGAGCTTGTCTAAGTCTAACCACTCAATCTGCTCGTATTTTTCTTCTGTGGCATCATCTGCCGTATTGCTGTGAACAGATTCATCAACGTTGTTCTCCTCGGCAGTTTCCTTATGGGTTAGAGCATCGCTCTCGTCTAAGCTGCTATCTTTTTCAGAGACTGGTTCGTTTTTTGCTTCGATCTGTTCTAAGTTGCTCACTCCTGATGTGGTACCCAGTGTGTCACCAAATGTGTCATTGAAATATTGTTTGTTATTCAGCTTTGCCGAATTGTATCTTATACCGCTGTTCTTCCATGAAGCTTCTCGGGCCTTCTGTTTTTCCACATCAAAGCCTGTATAATCTGACGGTACATATTCGGACTTGTCAACGATTATTTTACCTTCCGGAACTGACAACTGTGTGACTGTAGCATTTCCGTTGACTCTCAATTTAACCTGAACTTCTTTTGTGACGGTCGGTTCTGTATTTGTATCAAAATCACGTGTATATATAAAGGTTACAGTGTTTGATTTAGGGCTTTCCTTAATCAAGTCATAGTTTGAATCAGCAAGAAGACCAGCTGCTGTACGCGCGTTGGTTGACTCATTAGTCTGCTCTGCCGACCTGTGATATGTGATAGTGCTTCCTGCACGCTTACCTACCGAAAACGAATCAATATCTCGTTTAACTACACTATTAGCAGGCACCTCAACTGTTTTCTTGATACTCGTATCTGCCGTGCCGTTGCTGGTTGTATCTTTATCAATTGTGTTATTATCGTCAGATGTGGTTGCAGGATTTATATCACTACTCTGCAATTCGACAACATCTGAATCAACATCAGCGATATCCGAATCGGTATCCAAAGTATCCGAATCGGTATCCAAAGTGGCATTGACAGTATCCGAATTACTTGAAACATCGGAACTGGCATTCTGATTGTTACCTTGTTTAGTGCTCTTTGTGTCTACAATATCGCCCATCACGCTGGCAGTGTCCGAATCATCCTGAATAGTATTAACATCTTGACTTTGATCAGTGTCTAAAGTGTCCTGATTAGTGTCTGTGTTGGTGTTGATAGTGTCCTCTTCATAAAGGTCGTTATCCTCAGAAACTATGTTTTCTCCTGCGGCACTCGCGGCTATACCATTTATAATCTGATTTGCCTGTGCCCTTACGCCTGCTGATATCTGCCCTTCTTGAGACAAAACGCCACTGTAAAGCAGTGTGTTGGAGTAATCGAGGTAATTGCTAATTTCTCTTTTTAACTCCGGTTTACCGTTGATTTTATACTGGTTAATTTTATCAAGAATATCTAATGACTTGTTTAACCAGGCATCCGTAAACTTCTTGTTTTGAAAACCAGTTTCATCTTTACTGCTTGTCTTGCCGAACGCAAGTGACAGCCTGTCTGGGGCTTCCAATCCAACATACTCATAGATATTATCTATATCATTTGTTGCTTCATCCAGATAATACTTCTGCACCGTGCCCTTGAGGTTAGCCGCATTTACAGCAGATACCCTTTCACCGTTTTTTATAGCCTGCACGGTTTTTGCGGCACTTCCGGTTACACCTATCTCGTCAGCTGTATTTGCTAAATCCTTTGCATAGTCAGTATTGCCGTTGATGTTTCGCCCTGTTGAAACGATATTTACAGCCGTTGAACCACCACCTAAAACACCACCTGCTAACGCTCCTGTAATTACCGCTTCTGCTGTCCCTTTGCCATAAAGATCTATTGAAGCTTGTTTCACAGCATCATTATATGACATGTTCTGATTTGACATATACTCTGATACCGTCTTACCAAAGGTAGATTTTTTACCCATTATAATCTGGTCTGCAAGCGTCTGCGTAATGTTCGCAAAGCCTTCGCCGCCGCCTTCTACGCCCATTTGCCTGAGTACAGTCTTACCAAAATCTTTAATATTCGCAATCGGTCGTATTCCGCGACCTACGGCAAACAAACCCTCCACAGCAGGAGATTCGGAGATGTATTCTAAAGCTCCATTAACCAGTCCATTTGTAAACGCCTGCTTCTGTGAGCCGCCTCTTGAAAGCGTGTCTAAAATTGTATCGTTTGCTGACACTGTAGACATCGACAGTGTTACAAATTTACCTGCATTAGCCGCAGTTCCGCCAGCTCCAGCAACCGCTGTTTGAGCTGCCATATCCGCTATAGACATTACAGCATTGTACCCTATACGCAAAGCAGGATTGCTGATTTCTTTTGATACATTTTGCCTGACTTCTGAGCCGTAGTTTGATATCACGCTGAAATTATCGTCAGCAGTTATCGGTTTGTATTTTCCGATACCTAAAGCATTTTTTGTGCCTTGCACAGCATTTCTAACTGTGTTTATAGCAGGCAGTACAGTATTAGCTCCCACAGATGCAACAGAGCTGACAATAGGATTGCTCTCTGCATCCACTGAAGCATAGCTTCTTAATTTCTCAGCCTGTTTTGGTTCAAGTTCAGTATACTTTATAGCTTCGTAATACTCTTTCGCTGCCTTTCTGCCTTTCTTCTCGTAGAGATAGTTATAAATACCTTTCTGCTCTGTAGACATCGTGTCAGCAAGCGCAACGTCTGTATCAGTGTCGTTTGTGTCTACATATCTGAGCAGACCATAATCTTTATTTGTGTAGTTCTTACGAGCTGATGTAGACAAGCTGTTGTATCCTGTTTCCGCATCTTTTATCAAAGCATGTACATTAGTCTCATATTCTTCCTTCTTACTATCATCATTTAAGAAATTGGATACAAGGTTCTTCGCAAATTCACCTGTTGAAAATGTAGCCTCTTTTTCAGTCTTGTTTGGATCATCGTAATCATACGTATTGCTTTTTGTTTGCTTCTTTCCCTTTTTAGTCGGAGACTCCCAGATCTTGCCCTGGTCGTCTACCCATGTATCTTTAGAATCTGTCTGGAAGCTTCCATCACTATATACACCTGTGATTTTATATGAGCCTGCATTTGTTACGATAGTATCTCCTACCTTAGCTCCTGCCGGTGCTTTACCATCAACAGATGCAAGTGTTCTTGGCTTGTTGGTTTCGTGTGTCGATTGCTTCACAGCTTTATTAAATGCATTTTTACTTGTTTCAGCTACAGACTCAACAGGGCTTGCAATTGCGTCAGCTATGCCTTTAAACACTCCACCTACATCATTTGTGGCGTTCTTAGCCGCCATTTTGAGTGCAGCTTTCTTTGCATCTTTTGTCGGCACACCCTTCTCGTTTGTAGACAACTTTGATAATGCATTTTTAGTTGCTCCTGATATCACGGAGCTGGTACCTTTTTGCAGATTGCTTACTCCTGCGGAATTGGCGCGTAAACCATTTAAATCATCCTCAGTGTACAGTCCGCCGTTGGTTTTTATCTTAAAGCTGCCGCGCCCGCTCTGACTGGTTGTTGACTTTTGTGCAGCTGCGTTGTACGCATTGATAGTGTTCTGCACTGTGTTATCCAGATTTTTAGACTGAATATTAGCCATTTTAATAATGCTTGCTACGCCTGTTGGCTTAGAATTATTATTGCCTTTCTGTGAATCACTCATCCTCACGGAGTTAGCACGCATATTACCAAAATCACTTTCGGTATACAGTCCTCCACCACTTTTGATTTTAAGATTGTTGTATCTGTTTTGACTGGTTGTTGATTTATTACCGCTAAATGCGCTGCTGTTTACTTTCGTGGCTGTCGTGCCTTTTTCTTTTGGCTGTTTAATTGCCGATGTAGCTTTGACCTGCTGTGAATTCTGAGTCGATTTTAAAGCGGCTGTGTTCGCCTTGCTTTTGGCTTTTGTTGTTTGTATTCCTGTTGTAAGTGTTTTGCTTGCAAGACTGCTTTTAGACTCTTTCTTTTTATCATCTTCATCATCTTGAGTAAAAACATCTGTGAGCGTTTTTTTAATTTTGCTAAATAATGACATTCTATGTTATCCCTTTCCATGGCGTTCGTATAAAGTGTGATTAAGGTATAGTCAACATTGCCACCCTGTTATTTAGTGCTGTTTACCGTTATTTACTATTATTTTTTGATATTTGCTGATAATGGTTGATGTCTGTTGATACCAACCATTTATATACTTATCAACCAACCGTTCGGCTGATTGTTGTCTATTTTTGCCGAACGCTGCCGAACGCTGCCGAATGCTGCCGAGCTTTGCCGAGCGCTGCCGAACGCTGCCGAGCGCTGCCGAACGCTGCCGAACGCTGCCGAACGCTGCCGACACCTTTTTTACTTTGTGACATTACTTACTGCTTGACACTATAGACTTCGCATAGTTGTATGCGTTAGATGGATTAGCATCTGCATTTACAGCCTGTATATAAAGCTGTACCGCATCATTAATAAGTTCCTGCTGAATCTGGTCGTACTCCTGCTGTGTCTGTGCCTCTTCTAACTTCTGTTCAAGCTCATCCTGCCTGTAGTTTACAAGCATGTTGTAGATTTGCTGGATAGTCTGTACGCGATTTTGTGAAGTCTGAGTATCAGCCGCAAGCTGTGTGGACGCATAACTTCTCGAATCACTGAGCAGCTCCCTTGCAAGGTCGTTAATTGCGCTCTGACGTTCCACTTCACTTGATGCAGCCGCCTGCTGCCTGAGTGCTTCTGTTGGAAGCTGACCATAAAAACCTGTTTCTAACGCTTTCTGATTGAGTGAATCAAGTGTGCTGTCAAGCTGTTCGTTATACTGTCCGTTGAGCTGTTCGCCTGCTTGTGCAAGTGCCTGCTCCCATGTTAATGTGTCATAATCAGACAATTTAGGAGTATTGCTGTAGCCTGCATCCATGATAGCGTTGTACAACTTGTCAAGCAGTTCATCCTGTGTCCACTCTTTGGTTGTACTCGCGTTCGTTCCCGTGATATTATCTCCGTTCAACGTAAAATACTGCATGTCATTGCCTCTGCCGACCGCAAAAGCGTAGTTTGAGGTATCCAGTCCCATACGTTCTGCAATTTGTCCAAGACTCTCACCTGTGCTCTTTACATATGTGAGATTATCATCGCCAAATACAACATCATCGCTGTCGATGGTGTTACCTTCTGCATCCTTTAACACTGTTGCATCATATGAACCATCCTCGTTAAGCTTCATAATCGTTACAGGCGAATTCTTTATGCCAACAAGCTTACCTGTCTGACCGTTGTTATTCGTTGCTATATACTGTTTTTTGTATTGTGAATTATTTGGGTCTGATATAGTAATCACGCCTAACAAATCTGTAGGTGATGAGCCGTCCGAACCAATGAGCTTTATAGTGCCGTCTTTCTGAGTAACCACATTGTACTGTTTGCCGTTGTTGTCAGTTGCTACAGTTGAGTAATTGTAAGTTTTCTGATAATTGTTTGTGTTCTGACCGCTTGCCGCTAACTTATCTATCTTCGCATTCCGTTGAGCCTCGTATAGTGCAGCTGACGCCCAGTCGCCCTTTGCCACAGCATCATTTATCAGCGACTGAAAATCTATATTCTTAGCTGTTGATGTGGTTGTGTTTGCATCGATGAGCTGTGAATCGTAAGTGCCGTCTGCTTTAACATTTGTTATCTGGTATGTTCCGCCACCTGTGATAACCTTATCGCCCGCTTTTAGCCCAGATGGTGCCTTGCCGTTGATAGAATATACTGTGCGCCCTGTTGTGTTTGCACTTGCATCTGTAGCCACATTATTCTTAGTGGCATTTGCGGCACTGTTTGCGGCACTGGAAGATGATGCAGAGTAAGTGTTATTGACATTCATCGTCACGCCATTCTTGAGAGCTGTCATTTTACCGGTGCTCTTGTCGTACTTCAAAACAACCGTATCGCCACCCTTGTCTGTAAAGGATGATGTTCCTGTGGCTTTGGCTGTATTATACAAGTCATTGCCTTTAGCCGTGCCTATTGTATAGACATTGTTTGTCTTGCTGGTGCTTGTAGCGTTGCTATTATTGTTATTATTGCTGTTGTTGTTTGTTGTTGTGGTAGTGTTTATCTTAGTTATTGTAGTAGAACTGTTTCCACTCCCGCTGCCTGTACTGCCGTTTGTAGATGTACTGTTATTTCCAGAACCACCTACATTTGTTGACTTGCTATTTGATGTGGTATAGGCATTCTTCGAAACAGTACCGTCTTTAGAAGTTACAGTCACTGAACCATCAGATTCTTTTTTCCATGTTGAGCCGTCAGATGCGCTGTAGGTCTGCCCTGTTTTCATATTGCTTGCAATATTTTTTCCTTTTTCTGAGCCTATTGTATAAGCTGCCATTTTAATCACCTCTTAATTACGTAATCTGGTTTTGCCTAAAAAGATATATCTATCCTTAGTAAAGCACAGCTTTTATGCCATTTGTAAAAAAGGCGAACGCTTTTTACTTCGTTCGCCTTAACCTTTCTTCTGCAAAACGTTATGTTATGTTTTCTATAACATTATTATAGCATTGTTATAGCATTGCTATAGCAATACTATTCTTTCGTTATTTTTATTTCTCCGTCCACCCAGTCAACAGTGCAGCCGAGAAGTTCCGCTATCTCGCGCACTCCGCAGTAGTTTGTACCATTGCTTTTAAAACCACTGATCTCTGTGGATTTTCCATCAACATTAACCCTGATTTTAGGGAGGCTGATGACAGGCATGCCGCCTTCTGAGCCCACATTCAACCCTGCTGACACAAACACTTTAGGTGACAGGTAATTGCTCTGGTCTTTAAATATTCCTTTGGTCGTGTACTCTTTGCCGAGTATTTTTACTTTTCTATCTGTTACCACTTCATCACTGCTTTCGTTATTTGCTTTATTAAAATTGCTGCTTCCCGTTTCTATAATCCAGTAATATTTAACCTGTGACTGCCATACGGACAGGCTGTTGCACTCACGCATTGCCTTTGCACTTGCAGGATCGTTGATGTAAATTTTTTCATCTTTGGTCTTATACGCAAGTACGAAGTGTCCACTCGAAGTCCAGATGCCTTTACCCATACAAGCAATAACCCACTTACCAGATTTAAGCGCTTGTTCAATCTCTGCATGAATCAAGTTTACTTGTGCGCCTGTCTTTTTGTAAATATTTGTGAGATTTACTCTGCGACTTTCTATGCCATACGCCGCAAGCTGTGGCATAAAATAGGTGTAGTACGTGCCTTGATTTTTCGCTTTATAGCCGTGTTTCTTTGACCACGCAACAGTTTCTTTTGGTGTGACTGACTTATCCTTAAGTGATGCAATAACCATTGCCGCACAAGTGGGTCCGCAACCAGATTTTGCAATTGTAGTAGTCTCACCTTCCGCAGAATAGTCTAACGAACCCCACCTCGAATCAGTTTGTAAGTATTTAATTGGTCGTTCCATTTATCGTTCTTAATTACTCCCGTCTGTGTTGTTGTCAATATCACTGTTGTTATTATTACCATCAACCTCTGGTAAACCTGCAGCACTTGTCAGCAACGAGAGTATACCTGCAAGAAGTGATGCACTGCCGACCATTGTCCAGTTTACTTCTGACATCACGCCTGATGCACCGATTACGCCTATAGCTGTCTGACATATTGTCTTTATTGCTCTTATACCTGCCGCTCTTATCCAACTTGTAGCTTTATCCATATTCTTTACCTCACTGTAATAAAACATAAAAGGGAGAAGGTGAACCGAATTGTCCACCTTCAGATAATTGAATCACCTACGCTTTCAATGGCAAATCATTAACCTCTTCCATTAAAGTATCAAAATCACCGTTACCGCCCAAACCATTGTGGTAACATTTGTGCATCTCATTCAGCATCTTGCGATTCTGGAACGTTATCTCGTTATCTTCAATAAACCTGATTGCAAGGTACTGAATTTTATCTGCAAGCAGCAGCTTCATGCCCTGCTTAAGTGCATCTTCTTTCCTGTCTGTTGTATCCTCTTTGTGGTCTTTTCTCTTGCGCCTGTCCGAGATATAGGCACCTAACTGATTGATTAGTGCTGACAGTGTAGAACCGAGAGCTGAACCGCCAAGAACCGCTATTAAAATTTCTGTCATTGTTATTTCTGCGATGCTTTACCCTTCCACATACTCTTCACCTGTAATCTCTTTGTATTCTTCAGGTGTTATACGACCAATCTTTACGGCAGCCTTTATTCTGTCAATGCCCCACGAACCGTTATCATAATGTTCTTTAATAAAATCATACCACTTACTCTTAGCCATTGATTTCAGCCTCCTCATTGTCGTTTGCTTCTGTTGTGCTTTCT
>CAVITM010000007.1:0-29406 GCA_963645455.1 Moraxellaceae bacterium
GTATGAGCCGGAATATTTGTTAGACCGGTTGATGGCAGAAGACTTGTCCAGGGAACCGGGCAGGGATGCCATCAAGGAAGGGCTGATGATCAGACTTCTGTACCATCTGTGCAGGGATTATTCCATCCAGCTGCATACGGACAGCCGGGAGAGTCGGGAGAAAGCCGTATTATACGAGCTGGAACGTTATGTCCGTAAAAATTATGCCACCGTAACCACGAAAGAGCTGGAGCAGGTGTTTCATTACCACAGGAATTATTTTCACCTGCTCCTAAAAAAATACCGGGGCAAATCCTTTCAGCAGTACGTGATGGAGGTACGGATGAAAAACGCATATCAGATGCTGGAGCAGACCACAGAACCGGTGAAAAAAATCGCCAGCCAGGTAGGCTATGAAAATGTCAGCCATTTTTACCACCTCTTTGAGGCACAGTTCGGGAAGAAGCCGCGGGAAGTGCGAGAGCAGCAGGTGTAATAGCGGGATGATATACTAAAGAAGAAGTGGGGATGCCGCCTTGTTAGATACCATATTTTGTGATACAATCAGCATCGAACGAATGTACTTACTGAAGCCGTCAAAATTGATGGAGTGGTATAGAGGAAGGAAAAGACCATGAATTATATTTTAAGCGTACTGCCGGTGGTTCCCATTGCGGCATTGATTACTGTCGTAGTATATGCGGCTCTTTATCAGCTGCTGAAAAAGAAGAGAGAAAAGCCCGGCAAGGGGACCATGCTGGCGGAATTCGTGCTGATTGGCTGGGTCGTGATGTTTATTTATGTGACCCAGGTGATGTCTTTCGGAAATGGACTGGGGGATCGGATGAATCTGAGACCCTTCAGACAGTTTATCGTCGCATTTCGCTATGGATCCAATAATGCCAGCGGTGTATGGCAGTTTTTGCTGAACATCGTCATGTTTGTGCCCCTGGGATTTTTGCTTCCCATCGTATTTAAGAAGCTGCGGTCCTGGCGTGGGGTACTGATGGTATCTTTCATTTTCACGGTGGCGACAGAACTGCTTCAGCTGCTTTCATACAGAGGAACCGATATTGACGATGTGATTGCCAATACGGTAGGCGGCTTATGCGGTTTTGCACTGTATCTGGTCCTGGTGGGGCTGATGCATATCCTGTGCCATAGAGAGATTGCTGTTGAAAAGTACCGCTTAAAGCTACTCATGGGAATCGTGCTGCTCGTGCTTGTGATGGGCATATTTATTTCATTGAAATTTCTCGACGGTTCCTCCAAGTATGGCAATCTTTATTATGGTCATCTGATTCCTACTGAAGTAGAGGTAGACGCTGCCCTCGATGACACACAGACGCGGCGTCCCGTATATCAATACGCAGAGAATGTGTTGGTCTATGATCTGGAAGAAAAGCTGCAGGACATCACAGGGTTTGAGGGTGACTGGGTAACAAATCAGACAGATGAGACCTATTATTCCCTCTTTGATGGTGACAGCAAGGCCATCTTTATTTTTCCTTATAACACATGGAGCGTGTATTATGAGTACGGTGGAAATGAGGAAATGACTGCCGAGGAGATGGACGAGTCCGCCGCGCTGCAAAAAGCCTGGGATTATATGAGCGAATTTGGGATAGACACTGCCGATGTGGCTTACGCTCCTGAAAATGGAGCCGGCTATTCCGAGGATAATTATTATTTTGATTTTGTGGCAACTTTAGAGGATGGCAATACGAAGGTTTACGGAGATGTTCTGGTAGAAATGGGCAAGAACGGAAGACTGATCTCGATCTCCGACAACCGAATCCGGTGCGAGTATGTCGAAGATGTGCAGTGCATTTCTGCGGCAGACAGTATCGAGGTAGCACAGGAAGTGGGCTGCGGCGACTGGCAGGGCAAGGCTCTTGTGGAGAGCGTAGAAGAAAGCTATTCTTTTATCTCAGAGACCGGCTATCTGATCCCTACCTGGGAGATCAACGGAACCCTGGAGAGTGAGAGCCAGACACTGGAATGGCATCCTCAAATTGATGCGATCAAATGAGCAGATGATGAAGCACTGATCAACAGGAGGATTCTGGGAAGATGACACAGCATACCTATATCGCCATCGATCTGAAGTCCTTCTATGCTTCTGTGGAATGCCGGGAGCGGGGGCTGGATCCACTGGATACGAATCTTGTGGTGGCGGATGAGAGCCGGACGGACAAGACCATCTGTCTGGCAGTGACGCCCTCCCTCAAAAGCTACGGGATTCCCGGCAGAGCCCGTCTTTTTGAAGTCCGTCAGAAGGTAAAGGAAGCAAATGCCCTGCGCCGGAACAAAGCTCCGGGACACAGGCTGGAAGGTGCGTCTCATTTTGCCTCGGAGCTGAAGGCGGATCCGTCCCTTGCACTGGATTTTATCATCGCACCGCCGCGGATGGCCTATTACATGGAATACAGCACCAGCATTTATTCCATCTATATGAAGTATGTGGCGCCGGAGGATGTGGTGGTTTACTCTATTGACGAGGTATTTATTGATGTGACCCACTACCTGAACACCTATCAGCTGTCGGCCCACGACCTGGCTATGAAGATGATTCTGGAAGTGCTGGAGACCACCGGCATTACGGCCACAGCCGGCATTGGCACGAACCTCTTTCTCTGCAAGATTGCCATGGATATTGTGGCAAAACATATTCCGGCGGACAAAAACGGCGTGCGCATCGCAGAGCTGGACGAGCAGAAGTTTCGCCATGAACTGTGGGATCACAAGCCCATCACGGATTTCTGGCGGGTCGGGCGCGGCACAGCAAAAAAATTAGAGAAGTACGGCATTCTTACCATGGGGGACATCGCGCTATGCTCCCATCAGAATGAGGATTTCCTCTATCGCCTGTTTGGGAAAAATGCGGAGCTGCTCATAGACCATGCATGGGGCTGGGAACCTTGTACCATCGCCGATATCAAGGCACACAAGCCCAGCACCAACAGCTTAAGCTCCGGGCAAGTGCTCTCCTGCGCCTATGACGCAGACAAGGCCAGGCTGGTTACCCGTGAGATGGCAGATGGGCTGGTGCTGGATCTGGTGGACAAAGGACTTGTCACTGACCAGATGGTGCTGACCGTCGTTTACGATGTTGAAAATATCACCGATCCCGCGCGAAAAGTCAGGTATCACGGTGAGATCGAGAAAGATCCATACGGCCGCGTCATGCCAAAAAAGGCTCACGGCTCTATCAACCTGGACGGGTACACATCTTCCACGAAAAAGATCCTGTCTGCCGTAGCAGAGCTGTATGACCGCATTGTGGATAAGGATTTGCTGGTTCGGCGTATGTATGTGGTGGCAAATCATGTGCTGCCGGAGGCGGATGCACCGAAGAAAAAGGGCGAGGTTTACCAGCTGGATCTCTTTACCGATTATGCCGCAGAGGAAGCCAGACAAAAAGCAGAGGACAGGGAGCTGGAACGGGAAAAGAAAATCCAGGCCGCTACCCTGGCCATCAAGAAAAAGTACGGCAAGAACGCCATCCTCAAGGGCATGAATCTGCAGGAAGGCGCGACGGCCATGGAACGAAACGCCCAGATTGGAGGACACAAGGCATGAACGCAAAGAAGGTGAATATATGCAGTGGTTAATGTTATCTGTAAGCTCCTGACGAAAACGTTGGGGGCTTTTCTTTTTATCATTTTACACCCAATATATTAATCGGTTGACATATTATTAACGAACAAATCAGTAAAATTCATAGTGAAAATTCACAAAAAGTCTGGTACAGAATGATGGAGAATTCACAAACATGCATTGCGACGACTAAAAATATATGTCAATCGGTTGACATATAGCAAGGCGGGATGCTACAATACAGCATGTAAAGAACAACGACCAAACAAAGGAGGGTTTTGGAATGAAAAAGAAAATTTTATCTTTGCTGCTGGTGGCAATAATGGCGGGTTCGACGATGGCTTGCGGAGCCAGCACAGACGAATCAACGGACGGTGATACTGCTGCAGAGAGCACCGGCGTCTCCATCACAATTTTAAATTCAAAGTCAGAGGTACAGACACAGTTCGAGGAGATGGCTGAGGAGTATAGCGCCGAGACGGGAGTAGAGGTTGAGGTTTACTGTGCGGATACAGACACCACCGTTGCTTCTCAGGTAGCCACAAGATATGCGTCCAACGATCCCTATACGTTGACCATGGTTGACCCCAAAGATATCTACGCACTGGCTGACGATTATGCTTACGATCTTTCCGGCCAAGAGTGGACAGAGCACACAAATCTGGCCATCAGCGTCAATGACAGACTGGTTGGCTTCCCTGTCTGTGTAGAGGCACGAGGCATCATCTATAACGCAGATGCCATTGAAGCGATTACCGGTGAGACCTTTGATCCTTCCTCTGTTGCGACCCTGGATGATTTTCAGGCTCTTTTGGATCAGCTTGTAGCAGGAGGAATGACACAGCCGGTTGGTATTCTTTCCGAGTACTGGTCACTGGGCGCACATTATTTTGCAGAGGTATATGAGCAGCAGGAGGATCCGGACGGATTTGTCAATGATCTGCTTGCCGGCAATGCTGACCTGGCTTCAAACGAGAAGTTCAATTCATTGATGGATACCTTTGATACACTGATTGCTTACAACTACGCAAAGGGTTCTGCTTCTAACGCAGAGAGAGAAACATCCGAGATGATGCTGGCACAGGGCGATATCGCCTTCATGTTTGGCGGCAACTGGGATTGGTCAGAGATCAATCAGTATGATTATTCCGAGAACATGGGCATCATGCCGGTTCCCCAGAATACCACCGACGGATCCAATGAGAAGCTTGTAGGCGGCGGCTCTAAGTATATCTTCGTAGATTCCTCAGATGCTACATCAGAGGAGCAGAGACAGGCAGCCCTGGATTTCCTCAACTGGCTTGTGATGGACGAGGAGGGCAATGCATTCATTACCGAAAAGTGTGCACTGGTTCCTGCTTTTGACAACATCGACGCGTCAGCCTTAGATCCGCTCTCAGCATCTGTTAAAAAGTATGCGGACGACAATATGCTGATTGACAATTACAATTACCTTCCGGATGATCATATGACTGTTGTAGGTCAGGAGATTATGCAGAAATACCTGGATGAGGCAATTGACAGAACCGAGCTTGCTACTGAAGTAGTCGACTACTTTAAGGGCGCTACACCCATCGAGCACTGATGGACAGCTATTTCAGACGATCTGGACAGATTGATTGACTGATACGTTTACCGGACCGTCTCTTTCCAGGGGCGGTTCGGTATTTGAGAGGGAAAACACTATGAAGACAAACACATTAAGCTATAAGGTGAAGCAATATCTGATTTTTGCCGGCGTGACGACATTTGTATTTTTTGCTGTTGTGCTAGTTCCGTTTGTTTATGGCATTTATTTAACCTTCACAAGCTGGGATGGAGTATCCAAAAGCAAGCCCTGGATTGGGCTGACCAATTATATCAATGCTTTTTCTGATATAGATTATTGGGCATCTCTTGGAAGAACCTTTATCTATTCGGCAATCGCCGTAATACTGGTGAATGCATTAGCCTTTGTTCTTGCATATATGGTAACCAGCGGGATCAAGGGGCAGAATTTTTTCAGAGCAGGATTTTTTATTCCGAATCTGATTGGCGGAATCGTACTTGGTTATGTTTGGAAATTCGTATTTAACAAGGCCCTTGTTGCCCTGGCAGATCTTATTTCGTCCGGGCATGCAAAGTCACTTTTGGCAACAGAGACCGGAGCGATCATTGCGCTGATCATCGTATCTGTCTGGCAGTATGCCGGATATATGATGCTGATCTATGTGGCGGGCTTTATGAGCGTTTCGGAGGATGTGATTGAGGCAGCGAAAATTGATGGCTGTACAGGAAGGCAGTCCATGATCCATATATCTATCCCCCTGATGCGGGCATCCTTTGTGCAGTGCTTATTTTTAACCATCACCAGATGCTTCATGGTTTACGACGTGAACTTCTCACTGACAAACGGTGATCCTTACGGCAGCAGCGCTCTGGCAGCCATGCATGTATACAATCAGGCATTCTTAAATAAGGACTACGGGACCGGCCAGGCTGAGGCACTGATCCTCTTTGTGATTTGCGCAGTGATCGGCGGAATTCAGGTTTCAGTAGGAAAGAAAGGGGAGGTAGAGGCATGATGAATCAAAATGAAAAGGCAGCAAAGAGCAAAAAAATAAAACATGCCCTCATGCTGATTGTATTAGTCGTTCTGCTTATAG
The DNA here is from genome assembly GCA_963645455.1 of Moraxellaceae bacterium. Taxonomy (GTDB): domain Bacteria; phylum Bacillota; class Clostridia; order Lachnospirales; family Lachnospiraceae; genus W0P33-017. The sequence goes on from CAVITM010000007.1 coordinate 6,225, forward strand.
TGTTTATCTTTCCATTTCTTATGGTACTGATCAACGTTTTCAAGGTGAAGGCTGATATCACGGCAGATCCACTGGCGTTCATTGGTGCCCATGGATTTACATTAGAGAATTTCCCGGCGGCTATGAAAAAGATGAACTTCTGGAACTCCTTTGGAAATTCACTTTTTATCACCGCACTGGCCACCATCGGAACGATTTTACTTTCCTCCATGACAGCCTATCTGATCGTGAGAAATGACTGGAAAGCAAACAAGATTTTGTTCGCATTGATGATTGCATCCATGGTCATTCCCTTTCAGGTATTAATGATTCCCATTGTTTCATTATATGGTGGAACACTTGGACTTTTGAACCACAGATTAACTCTGGTATTTATGCATATTGGTTTCTCCCTTTCCATGGCGACCTTCATGTTTCACGGGGCGATCAAGACCAATATTCCCGTCGCCCTGGAGGAAGCCGCTACCATTGATGGCTGCAACAAATGGCAGATTTTCTGGAAAGTGATCTCACCTATGTTGAAGCCGACCATCGCCACAGTTGCTATCATTGACGCTATGGCCTTCTGGAATGATTACCTCCTGCCAAGCCTGGTTCTCGGCAGAAAAGAACTGTATACCATTCCCATTGCCACAAAGGTTTTCTACGGAACCTATTCCACAGATACGGGACTGATCATGGCAGCCCTTTTGCTGGCAATGCTTCCGATTCTGCTGTTATACCTGTTCCTGCAGCGCTACATCGTAGAAGGAATCACGGCCGGTGCAGTGAAATAAGGAATATGAGGAGATACACATGAAGAGATTAGAAAATAAATGCATGCTGATTACCTATGCGGATTCTATGGGAAATAACCTAAAGGATTTAAAATATGTGACGGACAAATATTTTTCAAGGGCTGTGGGCGGCATCCATGTTCTTCCTTTTTTTCCAAGCTCGGGAGACCGTGGGTTTGCGCCCATGGACTACCGGGTGGTAGACCAGGCATTTGGAGACTGGAGTGATATCGAGGCCTTATCGGAAAACTATTATCTCATGGCAGATTATATGATCAATCATATTTCCGCAAAAAGCCGGTACTATCAGGACTTCTTAAAAAAGAAGGATCAGTCGCAGTACAGGGATCTGTTTATCAGATACAAGGATTTCTGGGAGGGCGGCGAGCCCACAGAGGCGCAGGTGGATGCCATTTACAAAAGAAAGCCCAGAGCTCCTTATGTGGAAGCACATTTTGCAGACGGTACCAGCGAAAAAGTATGGTGCACCTTTGATGAGGAGCAGATCGATATCAACTGTAAGTCTGATACCGCGAAACAGTTTATCAAAGATAATCTGACGACTCTGTGTCAGCATGGGATTTCCATGATCCGACTGGATGCCTTTGCCTATGCCACAAAAAAAGCCGGCACAAGCTGCTTTTTTTTAGAGCCTGAGGTTTGGGAGCTGATGGATGGCTGCCAGGAAATCGTAAAAGATTATGGCACCGTGCTTCTTCCGGAGATCCATGAGCATTACACCATGCAGCAGAAAATTGCAGCAAAAGATTATTATGTTTATGATTTTGCCCTACCCATGCTGCTGATTCATGGGTTATACTATGGACAGAGCAAATATTTAAAGCACTGGCTTGAGATTTGTCCGAGAAAGCAGTTTACGACCTTAGATACCCATGATGGAATCGGTGTGGTGGACGTGAAGGACCTTCTTCCGGATCAGGAGATCCAGCGGACAAAAGAGGATATCTTCCGGTATGGAGCCAATGTAAAGAAGATCTATAATACGGCAGCTTATAACAATCTGGACATTTATCAGGTGAATTGCAGCTACTATTCTGCACTTGGGGATGATGACGACGCTTATCTTTTAGCCAGAGCGGTTCAGATGTTTGCACCGGGAATTCCACAGGTTTATTATGTGGGATTGCTTGCAGGGAAAAATGATCTCAAGCTGCTAGAGGAGACAAAGGTCGGACGAAACATCAACCGTCATTATTATTCTCTTGAAGAGATCGAGCAGGAGACGAAGCGTCCGGTGGTAAAGAAGCTGTTAGAACTCATGCAGTTTCGAAATGAGCATCCGGCCTTTGACGGTGAATTTATTCTTGAGGACTGTGGCGACAATGAGCTTGTGATCCTGAGAAAAAATGGAATGCATTTTGCCAGACTAAGAGCCGATTTCGAGACGAAAAAATATACGATTGAGTGTTCTTGAAAACGGATGATGAGGTGAAGGAATGGAAAAAAGCTTTCGCTTAACAACTGAATTTCTTTTTATTCCGGTTTATCTTGGCAATGATGAGACACTTGTTTCATTCGAGTGCGAAGGGAAAAAGATTTTTGAATTCAGGATTCCCATGGGAGAAGGGGACTGCTCCTATATCGCGTCGGTAGATGCCGGAGCCTTTGCGGGGAAAACCATCACGGTGACCGGTGATTTTTCAGAGGATTTCTTTGAAACCATGGTGCATGCAAAGAGTGAGCAGGTACCGACCGAGCAGCATCCTCTGGTTCATTTCTCCGCGAAATATGGTTGGATCAATGATCCGAATGGGCTGGTGTTTGACGGAAACTATTATCATCTCTACTTCCAGCACAATCCCTTTAATATCAGCTGGGAAAATATGAGCTGGGGACATGCCCTTTCCCGGGATCTGCTTCACTGGGAGCAGAAAAAGGATGTGCTTTTCCCGGATGCCCATGGAACCATGTTTTCAGGCTGTGGTCTTATGGTGGGGGACCAGCTGTGGTTTCCCTATACGGTGGCCGGCGGCGGTTCCTCCTGGAGCGAAGGACAGCCCTTTTATCAGGGACTGGCCATCAGCACAGATGGCGGAGAAACATTAAAAAAGCAAGAGAGAGCGTTCCTTGGAGTTGTAGGAAAGGATTCGAGAGATCCGAAGATTTTCTGGCACGAAGCGTCAGGTGCATATATCATGGTTCTTTATCTGGAGGACCATGATTTTGGCATTTTCAGGTCAAAAGATCTGCAAAATTGGCAGCAGACCCAGCGCATGTCCATCGAAAAGGCGTGGGAGTGTCCCGATTTATTATGTGTGCCGGGTCCCAAAGGGGACCGGTGGATGTTCTGGTCCTCAGATGGATTTTATTATTGGGGAGATTTTGACGGATATACATTTACTTCCGATTTTAAACGTCACGAGGCATATGCGGGAGGCGGGCTGTATGCGACCCAGACCTATTCGGGCGTAGACGGGCGGATCATTGCGGTTCCCTGGCTGAGATTTAAGGAGAAAAACGGGAATTACTATCAGGGAGCCATGGGCATTCCGAGAGAATATTCCTATGAGATTTATGAAGGGGATTACCGGTTGATCCAAAAGCCGGTGCGGGAGTTTACGGATCTACTGAAACCGGCAGAATGCATGGAGGCAGGATGCGCATATATCATCAGGCCGGAGCGGGAAGGTGCAGACACTGCCCGCTTCATCTGTAACGACAGCATCATCGATATAGACTATAAAAACAGAAGCATTACAGTGGATGATGAGACGATCAATTATCCCTGTGAGATAGATGACATTGAGATGATTTTGGATTATAATATTTTGGAAGTTTCAGTAGCAAATGCGATCATTTCCGCATATACAACAAAAGGAAGTAGGGAAAATGGCGACATTAAAGGATGTAGCGGCCAGGAGCGGACTCACTGTAACTACAGTATCCAGAGTATTAAATAACAGAGGCTATATCTCAGACGAGACCAGGGAAAAGGTGCATGAGGCCATGAGAGAGCTCAACTACCGACCCAATGAGGTGGCACGTTCTCTTTCGAAGAAGTCTACGAATACCATCGGCGTCATCGTTCCGCATATCAGACACCCGTATTTCGCTGAGACAGTCAGCAATCTGGAGCATGCGGCACAAAAGCGGGGTTACAAGATCATTCTCTGCAATTCCCACGGAAAAGAGCGCAAGGAGCGGGAATATCTTGAAATGTGCACCAGCAACCGGGTGGCAGGCATTATCGTATTTTCTGCCGGTGTCGCGATGGAGGAGTTTCAAGGCTATGGCATTCCCATCATTACGGTGGAGCGCTTCGTTGAAAGCGGAACGGCAGCGGTGGAATGTGATAACAGGCAGGGAGGCTGCCTGGCGGCGCAGCATCTCATCGATTGCGGCTGCAGGAACCTTTTGCATTTGTCAGGCGTCAAAGAAAATTCCATGCCTGCAGATGACCGGTCAAAGGGCTTTGTGGAGGTTTGCGAGAAAAATGGGATCTCCTACACAGAGATTTCCACCGATTTGGACCAGTACAACAGGCTGGATTATCGTGAGATGTTAGAGCAGGCATTCCTGGAGCATGCCGATGTGGATGGCGTTTTTGCCAGCTCGGACCTGATCGCCACCCAGGCTCTGCAGGTGCTGCATGGTATGGGAAAGCGGGTGCCGGAGGATATCCAGCTGGTTGGCTTTGATGATGTATATCTTTCCCAGCTTACGATTCCGCCGCTGACCACCATTCATCAGCCTGTTTCGGAGATGAATACCCTGGCGGTGGATTTGCTTATAGATGCATCGGAAGGGAAGACGGTTGCAAAACGAAGCCTTCTTCCGGTTACCTTGGTGAAAAGGGGGACTACCATATATGAATAAGGAATTGGATGTAGTAGCTCTTGGAGAGCTGCTTGTAGATATGGCAGAGGGGCAGCCCTCTGACCAGGGAAATATGACCTTTGAGGCATGCCCCGGCGGCGCGCCTTGCAATGTGCTGGCCCTTCTTTCAAAGGCCGGGATGAAAACCGCCTTTATCGGAAAAGTCGGCGATGATTTTCTGGGTCATATGCTGGCCGAGACGATCCAGAGCGTGGGGATTTCCGCAAAGGGTTTAACCTACGATGAGAATGTAAAGACAACGTTGGCCTTTGTCCATAAAAAGCCAGACGGCGACCGGGATTTTTCTTTTTACAGAAATCCGGGTGCGGATATGATGCTTACGGAGGACCAAGTGGATGAAGCGCTGATCGGCTCCGCAAAGATCTTCCACTTTGGAACCCTTTCCATGACGGCAGAGGGTGTGAGAGCTGCCACAAAAGAGGCTGTCAGGATCGCCGGGAAGCAGGGCTGCCTGATCTCCTTTGATCCAAACTTAAGAGAGCCCCTGTGGGCCTCTCTGGATCAGGCGAGAGAGCAGATGCTTTGGGGACTTAAAAACTGCGATATTTTAAAAATCTCTGACAATGAGGTGGAATTTCTGACCGGCCAGTCAGATATGAAAAAGGGCTTTGAGGAGATCCGGGCACTTACCAGCGCCAGATTCGTATTTGTCACATTGGGCAAGGACGGCAGTATGGGCTGGGCCGGAGGTCAGGTGGTCAGCGCTCCCGGAGTGCGGATGGAGTCTGTGGTAGATACCACCGGAGCCGGTGATACCTTTATGGGCTGCGCCCTCTATTATATTCTGACCCATGGTACTGATTTATCAGATGCCCAGGTCACAGAGCTGCTGGAATTTGCCAATGGCAAGGCTGCGCTGATCACCCAGGTAAAGGGTGCGTTAAAAGTCATGCCGGAGATTAAGGAATGCAGCTAGTCGGTACCCGGGAAGAAGCGCCAACAAAAAATGGAATCCCCGGGAGCACACTGAAAATCATCGCGCTTATTACCATGCTGATCGATCATATCGGAGCAGTGGTGCTGGGAGCAAAGCTGCTGGAGCCCGGGATGGATCAGAATGGAGCGCTTTACATGACCTATGTGGCCATGCGGCTGATCGGAAGGATTGCATTCCCCATTTTTTGCTTTTTGCTGGTGGAAGGATTTATGCATACGAAAAGCCGATGGCGCTATGCCAGGAATCTGCTGGTTTTCGCACTGATTTCAGAGATTCCGTTTAATCTGGCTATTGCCAGATCCATGGGCGATACCCAGCTGACTTACGGCGTGCTATATCCTGAATATCAGAATGTATTTTTTACGCTGCTGATGGGACTATTGTGCATGTGCGGCTATGAGTTTATGGATCGCCACGCGAATGGATACCGGAAGTCCCTGGCAGATCTGGCGATTCTGATTCTGGGTATGCTGGTGGCATATTTGATGCATACGGATTATTCGGCCACCGGTGTTTTGGCCATTACGCTGATGTACGCCTTCCGTCAGAATCCGGTAAAAAGAATGTTTGCCGGCTGTCTGGTGCTTACGGCCGCGAATATGATTGAAGCTGCCAGCTTCGTCGCACTGCTTCCGGTGAAAAAATATAACGGGCAGCGCGGTCTTGACATGAAATATTTCTTTTATGTATTCTATCCGGTGCATTTGCTTTTGCTGTATTTGATTTCAAGGTATCTCATTTGATACGGACTTGACAAAAATTGCCCGGATGATAGATACTAGGGTCGAAAGGTCATGATGTATTTATCGTAGAAGGAGTTTTCATGGAAAAAGAAAAGAAAAATAAAAATTCCATGCTTGTGCCTGCCATTTTGTTTTATATCGCTGCAATCATTGGCTTTGTCGGCGGCGACACAAATATGGCGGTTGTGTGGATGTGCCTTGGCTCTATGTTTTTATGCCTCAGTGCGCAAAAGGAGAAAAAGCCAGAGGATGGGCCGGATTCCTCGATTCAGGAGATCATTTTAGCTTCCGGTTCACCGCGGCGAAAAGAGCTGCTGGAGCGAATTGGCATTCCCTTTCGTGTGATCAAAAGTGAGTGCGAGGAGATCACGACGAAAAAGAAGCCCCAGGAGGTTGTAAAGGAGCTGTCCGGACAAAAGGCGATGGATGTATTTGGCGGCTTGTCCTCTGAGGACCGGGCAGGCCGGGTGGTGCTGGGAGCAGACACGGTGGTGTCCATTCACGGAAAGATTCTTGGAAAGCCAAAGGATGCCCAGGATGCCATTGCTATGCTGGGCCAGCTGAGCGGACAGGTGCATCATGTCTATACCGGTGTTACGCTGCTGTGGGAGGATTCCACAGGAAAGCTTCAGAGCAATACATTTTATGAGGACACGAAGGTGGAGATGTATCCCATGAGCTCGCAGCAGATTGAGGAATATGTGGCTGGAGGCGAGCCCATGGACAAGGCGGGTGCCTATGGGATCCAGGGAGATGCCATGGTCTTTATTCGAAAAATTCATGGAGATTATAATAATGTGGTAGGACTTCCGGTGGCACGGCTTTATCACGAGCTGGCGGGGGTTTCCTTTAATAGTGAGACAGAGGAGTAGGTGCCGTTACAGGCACCCTTTTCTTTTGTCTTTGCTTGCGCTTTGGCACGCAGAGTGCTAAGATAGGCGTGAGGTATTTGACGATGACGAAGATGAGAGAGACCGGATCAATCAAAAAGCGCATGCTGCTTTGTCTGCTTGCGGTATGTATGATGGTTCTCGGAGTTGGCTCCGGAGAATCAAGGGTTAACTCTGCTCATTTCCAGGCTGCTTCCGTGGAGACGGATGCTGTCTACCGCACGATTCCAAATACTTTATTATCCAACGAGGCTTGCGAAGAGAAGCTGATGGATGCACGCTCACGCCTGCCTGAGATTCGTTCGATTCGCTCGAACAGACGCGTATTTCGCGCACTTCTAACCGTACTGGCTCTGGGGACAGCTGTCCTTGCTGCGCCTTGCGGTATTTCTATGGGTCTGGGCCTATACCGGCTTGTAAAACCGGCAGGTACACTCGTACTGACGATCCAATATATCCACGATCTGGATGGGAAAAAATCCACAACCACGCTATAACACGCAATCATTTAGAACACAAGAATCTCGTAGCCTGTGCGATGCATTTGCAGCATAGGCATGTTTGCGTATGCCAAAATCGCATAGGCTTTACTTTTGTACGCAAAAAGGAGGAAAATTATATGAATCCGTTCATGTGGTTATTAGTAATTATTGGTAGTGTCGCAGGAGTAGGAACGACACTGTATATCATTGTTTCATTATTTGCAGTGCTGGGATACAAGATCTATCGGAGAGTGAAGTATCACATTCCGCTGTGCGACTAATGTAGGCAAGTGTATGGAGGGACTATCCGTAGGGGAGCGGATAGCCCCTTTCTATTTTCATTGAAAGCCATATGAAAATATGTTATAAATTATAAATATAGAAGAATGGGGTGAGAAAAATGACAGTACAGGAATGCTATACACAGCTTGGCGGGGACTACGAGGATGTAAAAGCAAGGTTTTTAAACGATGAAAAAATCAAGCGTTTTTTATTGCTTTTTTTAGAAGATGAGCATTTTGATGGTCTGTGTCAGGCCATGAAAGAAGAAAATTATCAGCTGGCCTTCGAGAATGTACATACATTAAAAGGAGTATGTGCCAATCTTTCTTTGAATACATTATTAGAGCAGGCAAAGGAGCTGACGGAGCTTCTGCGGCCGGGAACGGGCAGTGCCCAGGCACATGAGAGCCTGGCACGGGTAACAGCAGCCTATGAACAGACCAGGAAGGCGATTGAACAGCTGCAGGATGAATGAGACAAATTTCGAACTTGACGCGATCGTGATGCAACCGAAGGGATGATTCGGGCGAAAGGAGCAATGTGCGAATGAGGATACTGGTGGCAGATGATGCAAGGATTAACCGCGAGATCCTTTATGATATGCTAAGCGACGAATATGAGATCCTGATGGCAGAGAATGGTGAGGAAGCACTGGCTGTGATGCAGGAACAGCTGGCAGATATAACGGCAGTTCTTCTGGATCTTCATATGCCGAAAGTCGATGGTTTTGCAGTATTGGATGCGATGCAGGAAAAGGACTGGATCAAACGAGTGCCCGTGCTGATTATCAGCGGGGAGACTGCACTGCAGGCAGAGCGGCTTTGCCTGGAAAAAGGTGTGGCGGATTTTATTCACAGACCATTTGATCCATCCATTGTAAAAAACCGTATCAAAAACAGCATCAGCCTCTATTCCTACAAGAACAGACTTGAGGAACAGGTACAGGAACAGACGAAGGTGGTGCGCAGACAGTACAGACTGCTGCGGGCACAGGCCGATGAGATGAAAAAGAACAGCGACAAGCTGGTGGAGATCCTGGCTACAGTGGTTGAGAACCGTAATTTAGAGGGCGGCGATCATATCCGCCGGGTCAAAGGCTTCACAAAGATTTTAGCGCAAAAGATGATGGAGCTGTATCCCGAATACGGTCTTGACGACAAACAGATCGAGACCATCGCATCTGCCAGCATTCTGCATGATGTGGGCAAGATCGCCATCTCAGACAAGATTTTGTTAAAGCCCGGCAGGCTGACGCCTGAGGAGTTTGATTATATGAAGACCCATACCATCAAAGGCTGCGAGATCATCAACAGTATTAATGGTGTATGGAATGACGGTTTCCGCACGCTGTGCTATGAGATCTGCAGGCATCATCACGAGCGCTATGATGGCAAAGGCTACCCGGATGGTCTGAAGGGAGACCAGATTCCGGTCTCCGCACAGATTGTGTCGGTGGCGGATGTATACGATGCCCTTGTATGTGAGCGGGTTTATAAGGCTGCCATTCCAAAGGAACAGGCTTATCATATGATTTTAGACGGCGAGTGCGGAGTATTTTCGCCAAAGCTGATGGAGTGCTTCCGCAGCGCGAAAACAGACATGGAAAGACTGGCAGAGGAGATCTGCTAAAGGAGTTAAGATTAGATGTATTCATTTCAGACACGCGTTCGCTACAGCGAATGCAATCAAAAACACGAGGCTACACTGACCACACTGCTGGATTATCTGCAGGATTGCTGCGCATTTCAGTCAGAGGATTTGGGGATCGGACTGGACTATCTGTTCGCACACCATGTAGCATGGATTTTAAGCAGCTGGCAGGTGGATATCAAACGCTATCCAATGTTTGGTGAGCGCCTGAAGATCTACACCTGGCCCTACGAGATGCGTGATTTTTACGGCCTGCGTAATTTCAAGATCGAGGATGAGCAGGGGGAGCTGATCGTTGGCGCAGACTCTGTCTGGGTTTTTATAGACACAGACACTGGGCGGCCGATCCGGCCGCTGCCAAAGGTGCTGGAGAAATACCCGCCTGAGCCCCGCATTGACATGGAATATCTCGGCAGAAAGCTGCCGCGTCTGCCTCAGGGAGAGCTGGGAGAGCCCATTCGCGTGCCACACTATTTTATCGACACGAATCAGCATATGAACAATGCAAAATATATTCTGATGGGAGAGGAATGCCTGCCCCAGGATTTCCGCGTACGACGGATCTGGGCAGAATACAAGCGTCCTGCTGTACTGGGGGATGTGATTGTTCCCCATGTATCACACGAGCCCTCTGCGACAGCAGTAGGTCTCTGCAATGAGGATGGGGCGGCCTATGCGAATTTAATTTTCTATCAATAAGCAGGAGTTATCATGAATTTAGGAACATATCAGTCACTGATCATTGTAAAAAAGGTGGAGTTTGGCGTATATCTGGCAGAGAGCAGCGATTCCCAGGAAAAGGTATTGCTGCCAAAGTCCCAGGTGCCGGTCAACGCTGTGATCGGTGATACGTTAACCGTATTTTTGTATCGCGATTCGAAGGATCGCATCATTGCCACCTGTGCAAAGCCCAAGCTTACCCTGGGGGGTCTGGCACTGCTTCGGGTGTCCCAGATCGGCAAGATCGGTGCATTTTTGGAATGGGGTCTGGAAAAGGACCTGTTTTTACCTTATAAAGAGATGACCGCAAAATTGCGGGAGGGTGATGAGGTGCTGGTGACACTTTATCTGGACAAAAGCAATCGGCTGTGTGCCAGCATGAAGCATCTGTATGACAAGCTGCAGACAGATGCGCCCTATGAAAAGGGAGAGACCGTACAGGGCAGGATCTATGAATTTGGCCATGATTTCGGTACTTTTGTAGCGGTGGATGATCGCTATTCTGCCATGATCCCCCGCAGTGAGGACACGTCGGATCTGCGCATTGGGACTGTCATAGAGGCACGTGTCACTGATGTAAAGCCGGACGGCAAGCTGGATCTTACCCGCCGGGCCAACAAGGAGACCCAGATGGATGCGGACGCAGAGAAAGTGCTTCGTGTCATTGAGGAATATGCAGGTGTGCTGCCCTTCAATGACAAGGCCTCTCCGGAGACCATCATGCGGGAGCTGCAGATGAGCAAGGCAGCATTCAAGCGTGCAGTGGGACATCTGTACAAGGAGCGAAGAATCGAGATCACGGAGAAAAGTATCCGGTTGGTATAGATTTTTGCATGGAAAGGAGCTCACGGACGACTGTCTGTGGGCTCTTTTGATGGGATAGAATAAAGGGCGGATTTGTTTGAAATGAAGGTTGACATAGTTGTATATGCTTGCTATAATGGCAATTGTAATAAATGTAACAAATTCGTAATAAATATAGATATAGTTGATCGCAGCTGTAAAAATATCGAGACAGTTGCGAAAAAGTATGTTTGGAGGGTAGCATGAATTATCGAGCATTACGGCAGGCGACCTGCTGTGCGCTGACAGCTGTTACGCTGACAGCCGGTTCGGTTGATGTTTGGGCGTCACCGATCGCAGGATCCACCGGTTTTACAAGTGTCAATGTGACATCAGAGCTGACGGCATCATCACCGAATTCCGGTATTTCCCTTTTATTGTCCCAGTATCTGGCTGAGAATACCATTTCTTCTGATCAGGTAGCAAAGGAGACCACAGACGCACAGATTGTGACTGCATCTGAGTCTGCTGAGGAGACAGAAGAGACTGAGGGTGTCGTTGAAGAAGAGACCAAGAAATCTAAAAAAGAAAAGAAAGTCATGATCGTTGCCGATGTAGAGGGATATGTGAATGTCCGCGCACGTGCCGATGAGGACAGCAAGGTATTAGGCAAGCTCTATGATGAGTCTGTAGGTACCGTATTAAAGGAAAAGAACGGTTGGTACAAGATCGAATCCGGCAATGTTACCGGCTTTGTCAAGGCTGATTATGTCAAGGTTGCCACGAAAAAGCTTCTGAAGAAGGTTGGAGAGAGAGTCGCTACCGTAGATACACAGACACTTCGTGTCAGAGAAAAGGCAGATGGCGATTCAAAGGTGATCGAGCTGGTACCTGAAGGCGAGGAGCTGACCGTTGTCAGCGAGTCCAAGAAGGATAAAGGCTGGGTAAAAGTCACGGTAGAGGGTGGCGATGGCTATGTATCTACCGATTATGTTGATCTTTCCACGGAATATACCTATGCAGAATCCAAGGAAGAGGAAGCAGCCAGGCTTGCAGCGGAGGAGGCAGAACGTCTCGCAGCTGCAGAGGCAGCACAGCAGAGTGCTTCTTCCAGCTCTTCATCCAGCAGCTCAAGCTCAAGCAGTTCAAGCTCTAGCAGCTCTTCATCCGGCAGCTCAGAGGAAAGCTCCTATAGTGCTCCGTCCGGATCCAATGGACAGGCAGTTGCCAACTATGCATGCCAGTTCGTCGGCAATCCCTATCGCTACGGCGGCAGCAGCCTGACAGACGGAACAGATTGCTCCGGTTTTGTTATGAGCGTTTATGCGGCTTTTGGTGTATCACTGCCTCACTCATCCAGCGCACTTCGCAGCTGTGGTTATGGCGTGAGCATCGATGACATCCAGCCGGGTGATATCGTCTGCTACAGCGGTCATGTAGGTATCTATGTCGGCAACAACACGCTGGTTCATGCCAGCTCACCGGAGACCGGCATCAAGTATACATCGCCCATCACCTACCGCACCGTGCTTGCAGTTCGCAGAATTTTCTAATCGCTTCTGTTATAATGATACGAAAGGGACTCCACGAAAAATGGGGTTCCTTTTTTCATTTCTTTTTTGAGTCAATAATTTTTCCCCGCTTTGTCAAGGGTTTTGTGAAAAAAAGCAAAATGCACAAAATCATCAGATGGCGAAAATTATATTACACAATTCGTGGAAAAAGTTATTCACATTTGGAAAACGATTTTATCGGCAAAAGTGAGTTATACACGAAGTTATCCACGTTATCCACAAAAAAATGGGTTGAAAACCATGGTTTACATAGGTGAAGACGTAAACGGATGTTTTGTGCATATGCAATAAAGTTGAAGAATTGAACCGATTTTTAGGAAAAATGCTTGACAATTGAGAAGTAAAAAAATTAAAAATTTTGTTGCAATTTGGTAAAAAATAGAATGCAATTGTCAGATAGTTCCCCGTGGTTGAAAAACAACTATACTTTTGTTATACTTAAAAGGTTATTGGCAGGATGAAAACCGTAGAGATAGGTGATTTATGATCAAACAGATACAGCTTTTGGGAATGACCTTCCCGAATTATTCTTTAAGAGATGAGCTGCAGCTGGCACAGGAGCTGCTGCGGGGTGAACGCTTGGGCATTACACTGACTATTTCCATGCAGTCACTGATGAAGGTGAGCAGCGGTGATCTGGAAGAAGAAAAGGCATTTGTTGAACAGGCAGATCTGCTGGTGATCGAGGATCCGGAGATTCTTGATGTGGCAGGTATCGTCTCCGGGCAGCGGATCAGAGAGGCTTCGGAACATCTGTTTTTCAAAGAATTTTTAAAGCGGCTGCAGCGAATGGAAAAAAGTATTTATCTTGTGGCAGCAAAGGATGCCCCGCTGGCTCAGATCACGGAGATTCTCACGGAGCATTGCAGCAGATTACACATCCTTGGCTCCTACAGCCTTGAGGAATATCCGGAGGATTATGACCGCATGATCAATGAGATCAATGCGGCGGCGCCGGATGTGATTTTGTCTGTACTGCCCACACCCATGCAGGAGGAATTCCTCCTGAAGAACCGCAGCAAGCTGTCGGCCGGTCTGTGGTATGGCTTGGGAGAAAATTATGGCTTGCTGGTGGAGAAGAAGGGCTTGGGCTGGCGGATGAAGCACCTGATTCATCTGGGCCGGTTCAAGCGGCATGTGAACCGCTACGACGAAGAAGGGGAGCAGCAAAAAGAGGAGATGATTCCGTGATTGATTTTATGAATTTTTGCTTTGCCTGGAATTGTCACATTTTAGAATATTAGCATAAAAAATATCGCGTTACCTCTTCCATTTTTTGGTGATTTGCATTAAAATGGGATACATAAATTTTTTTGCGCATTTTTTTGAATTTTTTTTATTGTGAAAATTGTCTAATGATGCGCATGACAGAAGGTAAGGGGGATCATTATGATATCAAATCAAATCCTGCAAAACACCATTGACGGATTAAAGGGTATTACGAGAAATGACCTGTGTGTCATTGACACAGAGGGAACCGTGCTTGCCTCGACATTTCCGGAGGCAGAACGTTATGTCGAGCCGGCGCGTGCATTTATGGATTCACCGGCAGAGTCACAGGTGCTTCAGGGATGCCAGTTTTTCAAGGTATTCGATGAGCATCAGCTGGAGTATGTGCTCCTGGCATGTGGAGATGCTGAGGACGCCTATATGTTTGGAAAGATCGCGACCTTCCAGATTCAGAATCTGCTGATCGCATACAAGGAGCGTTTCGACAAGGATAACTTCATTAAGAACCTGCTGCTTGACAATCTCCTTTTGGTGGATATATACAACCGCGCAAAGAAGCTTCATATTGAGATCGATGTGCCCCGGGCGGTATTTATTGTTGAGACCAACCGTGAAAAGGACGGCAACGAGCTGGAGCGGGTGCGCAGCGTATTCCACGGCAAGAATCACGATTTTGTCACTGCAGTGGATGAGAAAAATATTATTGTGGTGCGTGAGCTTTTAGAGGGCGAAGGCTATCCTGAGCTGGAAAAATCCGCCGAGTCTATCCGTGCGGTGCTGGTGGGCGGCGGTAATACCGATGTTCATATCGCTTATGGCTCCATCGTAAAAGAGATCAAGGAAGTATCCCGTTCCTACAAGGAAGCCCGGATGGCGCTGGATGTAGGCAAGATCTTTTTCGAGGACAAGGATATTATCGCTTATGCGGCCCTTGGCATTGGCCGATTGATCTATCAGCTTCCGATTCCACTGTGCAAGATGTTTATCCGGGAGATTTTCGGCGGCAGATCGCCGGATGATTTCGATGAAGAGACACTGGTTACCATTAACAAATTTTTCGAAAACAATCTGAATGTATCTGAGACCTCGCGCCAGCTCTACATTCACCGCAATACATTGGTTTACCGTTTAGACAAGCTGCAGAAGAGCACCGGTCTGGATCTTCGTATATTTGAGGACGCCATCACCTTCAAGATCGCGCTGATGGTTGTTCAGTATATGAAATATATGGAGTCCATGGATTATTGACCGGCGGGTAAGGAGGTTTTATGATTCGTCTGGAGCATGTGAGTAAGTCCTTTTCACAGGGAATACCCGCATTGAATGATGTCTCTCTGCATATCTCAGAGGGCGAGTTTGTATTTATCGTTGGAGACAGTGGTTCCGGAAAGTCCACGCTCATCAAGCTTTTATTGAAGGAGCTGGAGCCGACGTCCGGGGAGATCACCATCAACAATACACCCCTTCGGAAGTTGCCGCATCGCAAGGTGCCCTATTTTCGGAGAAATGTCGGCTGTGTGTTTCAGGATTTCCGGCTGCTGAAGGACCGCAATGTCTATGACAATGTAGCATTTGCCCAGCGTGTGGTGGGCGCGTCGAACCGCAGCATCCGCCAGAAGGTGCCTATGGTGCTGTCTATGGTGGGTCTGGCTGCAAAGTACCGCTCCTTCCCCAGACAGCTTTCCGGTGGAGAGCAGCAGCGTGTGGCCATTGCCCGTGCGCTGGTGAACAGCCCGCGTATTTTATTGGCGGACGAGCCTACCGGTAATCTGGACAACAACAATGCATGGGAGATCATGAATCTGCTGGAGATGATCAATTCCCGGGGAACGACGGTTGTTGTGGTGACCCACAACTTAGAGATTGTGCGTGCCATGGGCAAGCGCGTCATTACGATTCAGAAAGGAAACGTTGTATCAGATTCCTTACACGGCGTGACGGGTGGTGATGACCATGAGAGATAGTACTTTTTTCTATTCTTTAAAGCAGGGCATTAAAAATATATGGCGAAATAAAATGTTTTCGCTGGCTTCCATCGCAACCATGGCGGCTTGTATTTTCCTATTTGGATTGTTTTTCTCGATTGTGACCAACTTCCAGGCGATGGTAAAAAATGCCGAAGAGGGCGTGGCAGTTACGGTGTTGTTCAATGACGATGTTACGCCGCAGCAGATCGCGGATATCGGTGACCGCATCAAGGAACGCCCGGAGGTATCCGCATACAACTTTAAGTCTGCGGAGGACGCATGGGAGGAATTTTCCCAGGTTTACTTCGAAGGCAACGAGGAGCTGGCGGAGGGCTTCGGAGATGATAATCCCCTTCAAAAGTCCGAGAGCTATGAGATCTATCTGAATGATGTTTCTATGCAGGATTCTCTTGTGAAGTACCTCGAGAGCTTGGACGGTGTGCGGGAGGTGCGCCGCTCAGAGATCGTAGCGAATACGCTGTCAGATTTTAACAAGCTGATCGGCTATGTATCCGTAGGTATCATCTTTGTGTTGCTTTGCGTAGCGATTTTCCTGATTAGCAATACAGTTATTGTAGGTATTGCGGTGCGCAAGGAGGAAATCGGGATCATGAAGCTGATCGGTGCGACGGACTTTTTCGTGCGTGCCCCCTTCGTGGTAGAGGGTATCCTCATTGGAGTGATCGGATCTGTCATTCCGCTGACCGTGCTATATTTTATGTACAGTCGGTTGATCGTATATATTATGGATAAGTTTGATTTCCTCAGCAGTATGCTGACCTTTTTGCCGGTGGGTACGGTATTTCGTACCCTGGCGCCGGTGGGACTGCTGCTGGGTGTCGGTATCGGCTTCATCGGCAGCTTTACCACGATTCGTAAGCATTTAAAGGTGTAGATTTTATGGAAGAAAAAAATGAGCTTGGCCTGTCTGTGGAGCAGCAGGAAGAAGCAGATGCGCTGCGGGAGGAAAAGCTAAAGATCGAAAAGGAAAAACGAGGAGCTTTTTTTAAAGGCCTTTCCCTTGGCGGTTTGAGTGTGCTGGCGCTCTGTCTGATTGCCTTTCTTGTGATCCCCACAGTGGTTTTCAAGATGAGCGGCGGGGATACCCAGACAGATTCCGAATCTGCCCAGGTGCTGAGTGCTACGGTTGAGAGCAAGATCAACCGGCTTGTCAGTGCGATTGAGACCTATTATTACGGAGATGTGGATACGGAGGATCTCATTGACGGTCTGTACAAGGGACTGTTTGAGGGCATCGGTGATCCTTATGCATCTTATTATACAGAGGACGAATACGAGAGCATGATGGTTTCTGCGACTTCGACCCTCACCGGAATCGGTGTGGTGATGCAGCAGGATCCGGATACCGGACAGGTGTCGGTGCTTCATGTATATGACGATACCCCTGCACAGAAAGCCGGCATTGAGAACGGGGATGTGCTTGTGAAGGTGGATGATGTGGATGTATCTTCCATGGAGCTTTCCGAGCTGGTGACCTATGTACGTGGAGAAAAGGGCACGACTGTGCATCTGACCATCTACCGAAGCGGCCACAGTGGCTATCTGGAGCTGGATATCGTCCGTGATCAGGTGGATGTCCCTACAGTGAATGGAAAGATGTTAGAGGATGGCATTGGATATATCGTGATTGCCGAGTTTGGCACCAATACGGCAGAGGAGTTTTCTGATGCGGTTGCAGAGCTTGCAGAGCAGGGCATGACATCCATGATCGTTGATCTGAGAGACAATCCGGGCGGCATGATCACATCTGTGACGGAGATTCTCGATCAGATTCTGCCGGAAGGCGTGACAGTCTGGACCGAATTTAAAAACGGCGAGCGCAAGGAATACAAATCAGATGCCTCCTGTCTGGAGTACCCCATGGCAGTGCTGATCAATGAAAACAGCGCCAGCAGCTCGGAGATCTTTGCGGGAGCGATTCGGGATTTTGACTATGGTACGCTGATCGGTACCACTACCTACGGAAAAGGTGTGGTTCAGTCGATCCGGCAGCTGGCAGACGGCAGCGCCTACAAGCTGACTACGGCAGCCTATTATACGCCCAGCGGCGAAAATATCCAGGACCAGGGCATTGATCCGGACATCGAGCTGGAATACGAATACCTGGACCCGGACGGAGAAACATACGATTACATGCAGGACAATCAGATTCTCAAGGCGATTGAGGTACTGAAGGATCAGTCCTGAATAGTAAAAAAATAATATAAAAAAGGCAGGTGACATTTGTGGTAGAATTAGACCAGTACCGGTTTTTATTAAATACGTGGAAGGAACCACTGATGGAAGTGAGGGATGCACTTTGACTTAGCAAATAAGTCAAAGCGTATAGAAGAATTAGAGCGGGAGATGGAAGCACCGGATTTCTGGAATCAGGCAGAGCTCTCCCAGCAGAAGATGAAGACATTAAAGAGTCTCAAGGATGACCTGGCTGCTTATCAGGATCTGGAGACCCACTATGATGATATTGAGACGCTGATCATGATGGCAGAGGAGGAAAATGATCCCTCCCTTATTCCGGAGATCGAGGAGGCAGTTGCTTCCTATCAGAAGATCTACGACGGGATCCGGATCAAGACACTGCTTTCCGGCGAGTTTGACGCAGACGGAGCCATTGTTTCCCTCAATGCAGGTGCCGGCGGTACGGAGTCCTGCGACTGGGCTTCCATGCTTTATAGGATGTATACCCGTTGGGCAAATGACAAGGGCTTTTCTGTGGAAGAGCTTGATTTTCATGAGGGTGATGAGGCCGGCATCAAATCCGTGACCTTCCAGGTCAACGGGGAGAATGCCTATGGATATTTGAAATCAGAAAAAGGTGTGCACCGGCTGGTGCGTATCTCCCCCTTTAATGCGGCAGGCAAGCGGCAGACTTCTTTTGTGTCCTGTGATGTGATGCCTGATATCGAGGAGGATATCGATATCGAGGTCCGGGATGAGGATATCCGTGTGGATACCTATCGTTCCAGTGGCGCAGGCGGACAGCACATTAACAAAACGTCCTCCGCCATTCGTATTACCCATTATCCCACCGGCATCGTAGTGACCTGTCAGAATGAGCGTTCCCAGCACATGAATAAGGACAAGGCCATGCAGATGCTGAAGGCCAAGCTCCTTCTTCTGCGTCAGCAGGAAAACGAGGAAAAAGAAGCGCAGATCCGCGGCGAGGTGACGGAGATCGGCTGGGGCAACCAGATCCGTTCCTATGTGATGCAGCCGTATACTATGGTGAAGGATCGCAGAACAGGCTATGAAACAGGCAATGTAGACGCCGTATTGGACGGAGATCTGGATCCCTTTATCAATGCTTATTTAAAATGGTTATCCCAGGGTGGAGTCATGACGCAGGACGAATAAGGTCTTGCGTCATTTCTGTTCTTGTGTTATTATCTTTCAGGTGAATACAAATGTATTTGCAGGGCATACACAGGAGCGTAGAATGACAGAAAAGACAAATTATTATGTGCTGAAAGAAAAAGCGGTACCTGAGGTTTTGTTGCGTGTGGTAGAGGCGAAACGCTTGCTTGAATCCGGCAGAGTTTCCTCAGTGCAGGAGGCGACAGAACGGGTCGATATCAGCCGCAGCGCTTATTATAAGTACAAAGAAGATATTTTTCCTTTTCATGAAAACGCGAAAGGGCGCACGATCACGATGGTCATTCAGCTGGATGACGAGCCGGGGCTTTTGTCTGCGATTTTAAAAACCATTGCGGACAGTCATGCCAATATACTGACGATTCATCAGAGTATTCCGGTGAGCGGCATTGCATCGCTGACGCTGAGCGTGGACATTCTGCCCCAGACGACAGATGCGAACCAGATGATGGAGAACATCGAGCGGCAGGATGGCGTGCACTATTTAAAAATACTTGCAAGGGAGTAAAGACAGATGGTAAAAGTAGCAGTCATGGGATACGGAACGATTGGTTCCGGCGTGGTAGAGATTTTAGAGAAAAATGCAGCACGGATTAAAAAGACCTCCGGAGAGGATCTGGTGGTAAAATATGTGCTGGACCTGCGTGATTTTGAGGGAGATCCGATCCAGAGCCGGATTGTTCATGATTATCAGGTCATTGCAAATGATCCGGAGGTAGATATCGTCGTTGAGACTATGGGCGGTGTGGAGCCAGCTTATACTTTTGTAAAAGCAATGCTTACGGCAGGAAAGCATGTGACCACCTCCAACAAGGCTCTGGTGGCTGACAAGGGTGCGGAGCTGATCGCACTGGCTGCTGAGAAAAACGTAAACTTCCTGTTTGAGGCCAGCGTTGGCGGCGGCATTCCCATTATCCGGCCGCTGATGAGCTCTATTACCGGAGACGAGATCGTGGAGATCAGCGGTATCGTCAATGGTACGACCAACTATATGCTCACAAAGATGACAGACGAGGGCCTGGCTTTTGAGGATGTATTAAAGGAGGCTCAGGCAAAGGGCTATGCAGAAAAGGATCCCACCGCTGATGTGGAAGGGTACGATGCATGCCGCAAGATCGCGATTCTGACCTCACTGGTATGCGGCCGGCAGGTGAATTACCAGGATATTCATACCGAGGGTATCACCAAGATCACACCGGTAGATATTTGCTATGCCAAGGAGATGGGACGGGCTATCAAGCTGCTTGCCATGAGCAAACAGACACCGGACGGTTATATCGCCATGGTTGCACCGTTTCTGATTGCGCAGGAGCATCCCCTCTATCACGTGAATGACGTATTCAATGCGATTTTTGTAAAGGGAAATATGCTGGGGGATGCCATGTTTTACGGCAGCGGCGCAGGCAAGCTTCCCACTGCAAGCGCAGTGGTGGGCGATATTGTAGATATGGTCAAGCATATCCATACACATATTATTCTGAATTGGGATGCCACACCTCTTACTCTGGCAGATTATAAAGTAAATGAGACACGGTTCTTCGTACGCTCGAAAGCATCCAAGGAGGAGATTTCCCGGATCTTTGGATCTGTGGAGTTTGTAGATATTAAGACACTGGCAGACGAGATTGGCTTTGTCACAGAGACTATGAGTGAGTCTGCATACGAAGAAAAAGCAGCACAGCTGTCCAGCGTGCTGCAGATGATCCGGTTTAGCTAAGATAAAGGAATATAACAGATATGGATCTTAATGCTGTGATCGCGTCAGAACTTGGCGTTAGAAAAGGCCAGGTGGACGCCGCTGTCAAATTGATTGATGAGGGAAATACGATTCCCTTTATTGCCCGCTACCGTAAGGAGGCTACCGGGGCATTGAACGATGAACAGCTGCGAGCTTTATACGAGCGGCTGGGTTATCTGCGGAATCTCGAGGAAAAAAAGCAGCAGGTGCTGGCTACCATTGAGGAGCAGGGCAAGCTGACAGAAGAGCTGCGCAGGCAGATTTTAGACGCACAAACACTGGTGGTGGTGGAGGATCTGTATCGGCCCTACCGTCCGAAACGCCGTACCCGTGCCACCGTCGCAAAGGAAAAAGGCCTGGAGCCCCTGGCCAATATTTTGCTGCTTCAGATGACGAAGCGTTCCATGCTTGAGGAGGCTGCTGCCTTTATCGACGAGGAAAAAGAGGTAGCCAGCGCTGAAGAGGCCTTAGCCGGCGCACAGGATATTGTGGCCGAGAGCATCGCTGAGGAAGCGGATTATCGAATCCGTATCCGTGAGATGACTACAAAAAAGGGCCTTTTGCGTGCTGCGGCCAAGAACCCCGCGGAAAAAAGCGTCTATGAGATGTATTATGATTTTTCGGAGCCTGTAACGAAGCTGGCAGGACATCGCATTCTGGCACTCAACCGCGGTGAAGCAGAAAAAATACTGAGTGTTAAGATTGAAGCACCCTGCGAGGATATTTTGCGTTTCCTGAAAAAGCAGGTGATCACGCGGGACAATCCAAATACCACACCCTTTCTTTCAGAGGCGATCCTCGATAGCTATGAGCGGCTGATTGCGCCGGCCATCGAGCGTGAGATTCGAAACGATCTGACAGAAAAGGCTCAGGATGGAGCCATCAGTGTATTTGGAAAAAATCTGACGCAGCTGCTGATGCAGCCCCCCATTGCAGACCGGGTAGTGCTTGGCTGGGATCCGGCTTTCCGTACCGGCTGTAAGCTGGCGGTGGTGGATGCCACCGGAAAAGTGCTGGACACGAAGGTCATTTATCCCACTGCACCTCAAAATAAGGTAGAGGAATCCAAACGTATTTTAAAGCAGCTGATTGAGCGCTATCATATTTCTCTGATTTCTCTTGGAAACGGAACCGCCTCAAGAGAGTCGGAGCAGATCATTGTGGAGTTGTTAAAGGAGATCGACCGGCCACTGCAGTATGTGATTGTCAGTGAGTCCGGAGCCTCCGTCTATTCTGCCAGCAAACTGGCCACGGAAGAATTTCCCAATTTTGATGTGGGACAGCGCAGCGCGGCATCTATTGCCAGGCGTCTGCAGGATCCCTTGGCAGAGCTGGTCAAGATCGATCCAAAAGCCATCGGCGTGGGTCAGTACCAGCATGATATGAACCAAAAGAAGCTGGGAGAAGCGCTGGGAGGCGTTGTGGAGGACTGCGTCAACCGCGTGGGCGTGGATTTGAATACTGCCAGTGCGCCGCTGCTGGAGCATATCTCTGGCATCAGCAAGACATTGGCAAAAAATATTGTGGCTTACCGCGAGGAAAACGGTAGCTTCCACAGCAGAAGCGAGTTAAAAAAGGTGCCGAAGTTAGGCCCCAAGGCTTATGAGCAGTGCGCCGGATTTTTGCGTATCCGAAACGGCACCAATCCCTTAGATGCCACCAGTGTCCATCCGGAGAGCTATGACGCGACGACACAGCTTTTGGAGCTTTTAGGCTACAAAAAGGGTACTTGGAAGCCGGGAGCACTGAGTGGGATTTCAAAAAAGGTCACGGATAAAAAACAGATGGCGCAGAAGCTTTCCATCGGTGAGCTGACCCTTGTGGATATTTTATCAGAGCTTGAAAAGCCGGGCAGAGATCCCAGAGAGGATATGCCCCGGCCGGTTCTGCGCAGCGATGTGCTGGAGATGAAGGATCTGACCCCCGGCATGGTGCTGAAGGGTACTGTGCGCAATGTCATTGACTTCGGTGCATTTGTGGATATCGGCGTGCATCAGGACGGTCTGGTGCATATTTCCCAGATCTGTGACCGTTTTATTAAGCATCCCTTAGAGGCGGTGAGCGTCGGGGATGTGGTGGATGTAAAAGTGTTGGCAGTAGACCCCGAAAAGAAGCGGATTTCATTGACGATGAAGGGAATTTAGAGTACACTCAAATTA
>CAVITM010000008.1:0-28435 GCA_963645455.1 Moraxellaceae bacterium
AACAAAAAACACACCGGAATTCAAAATCCGGCAAAAAAATATCCTGCCTCGCCAGGCAAGACAGGATATTTCATATTCATACATATAGGAAATTTTTATTTTTTATTTTTATTAACTTCCAGCATCCGCAGCGCCCGAACCTTCAGGGGCAGGCCGAACAGTGTGATAAAGCCCTGGGCATCATGATGATCATAATCATTGCCGGTGGTGAAGCTGGCCAGAGACTCACTGTAGAGAGAGTAGGGAGAAGTGGTGCCGGCTTTTGTGATGGTGCCCTTGTACAGCTTGAATTTCACCTCGCCGGTCACATATTTCTGTGTGGACTCGATGAAAGCCTGCTGTGCCTCACGAAGAGGAGTGAACCATTTGCCTTCATATACTACCTGAGCCAGGCGCTTGCCCATCTCCAGCTTGGCTGCCATGGTGTCACGATCTAAGATCAGCTCCTCCAGCTGGTCATGTGCCTCCATGAGGATCGTGCCGCCAGGAGTCTCATAAACGCCGCGGCTCTTCATGCCTACCACGCGGTTCTCTACGATATCGACGATTCCGATGCCGTGCTTGCCGCCCAGACGGTTCAGCTCACGGATGATATCAGCGACCTTCATCTCTTTGCCGTTGACTGACTTGGGAACACCTGCCTCAAAGGTCATGGTCACATATTCCGGTTCGTCAGGGGCTTTTTCCGGAGTTACGCTCAGCACCAGCAGATGCTCGTAGTTGGGTTCCAGGGAAGGATCCTCCAGCTCCAGTCCCTCGTGGCTGATATGCCAGAGGTTGCGGTCCCGGCTGTAGCTTGAATCAGCAGCGAAGGGCAGGTCAATGCCGTGGGCCTTGCAATAGTCGATCTCTGCCTGACGGGAATCCATCTGCCATTTGTCGTCACGCCAGGGAGCGATGATCTTGATGTCGGGAGCCAGAGCCTTGATGCCCAGCTCAAAACGAATCTGGTCATTTCCTTTTCCGGTAGCACCGTGGCAGATGGCTACAGCGCCTTCCTTCCGGGCGATCTCTACGAGACGCTTGGCAATGCCGGGACGTGCCATGGAAGTGCCCAGCAGATATTTGTGCTCATAAACGGCACTGCCCATGACGCAAGGCATGATATAGTCCTCAGCGAATTCATCGGTGATATCTTCTATATATAATTTGGAAGCGCCGGAGAGCTTGGCTCTCTCATCCAGTCCGTCCAGCTCCTCCTCCTGTCCGCAGTCGATGCAGCAGCAGATGACCTCGTAGTCGTAGGTTTCCTTGAGCCAGGGGATGATCGCCGTGGTATCGAGTCCGCCTGAATAAGCGAGAATTACTTTTTCCTTCATGTGTTTTTCCTCCTAGTATTCTTTCATCGTGTATACACGAGTGTGTTCAGTCTTTACCCATCATACATCAATTTTTCTGCACATGCAACTGAAAAAATATGCAAAATAAATGCATAAAACCTCTTTTAAATGTATAAATATGCATAATTTATGGAAAAAGTTGCAAAAAAGGCTTTACGAATGGAAAGATTGGTATTAGTATAGGGAAAGACAGAAAATAAGGAAGGAAAAAATTCTATGATCAAAGCAGGAATTATCGGTGCCACCGGCTATGCAGGAGCCGAGCTGGTGCGCATTTTACTTGGACATAAAGACGTAAGTATTGAATGGTATGGCTCACGCAGCTATATCGATCAGAAATATGCATCCGTCTACCGCAACTTTTTTACACTGGTGGAGGATACCTGTCTCGACGATCAGATCGAGGAGCTGGCATCCAAGGTGGATGTGATCTTTACCGCGACGCCCCAGGGCTATCTGGGTGGCATCCTGAACGAGGAACTGCTGAAAAAAACACGGTTTATTGATCTGAGCGCAGATTACCGGATCAAGGACGTGGCAGTTTATGAAAAATGGTACGGGATCAAGCATCAGTCGCCGCAGCTGATCGATGGCGCGGTATACGGACTGTGCGAGATCAACCGTGGGCTGGTCAATGACTCAACGCGTCTGATCGCCAATCCCGGATGTTATACCACCTGTTCCATTCTGACAGCCTATCCTCTGGTCAAGGAGGGGCTCATCGATCCGGATACATTGATCGTAGATGCAAAAAGCGGCACTTCCGGTGCAGGGCGCGGCGCAAAGACAGCCAACCTCTTTTGTGAGGTTAATGAAAATATGAAGGCATATGGCGTGGCAACCCACCGTCATACGCCGGAGATCGAGGAGCAGCTTGGCTATGCGGCAAAGCGTCCGGTAACCATCAGCTTTACGCCTCATCTGGTGCCTATGAACCGCGGCATTCTGGTGACGGAATATGCATCCCTTGCAAAAAGAGCAGACGGAACCTATCCCACAGAGGCAGAGATCCGGGCTGCATATGATAAATATTATGCAGATGAATATTTTGTGCGCGTCCTTCCCAAGGGCGAATGCCCGGAGACCAAATGGGTGGAAGACAGCAATTTTGTAGACGTGAATTTTGTCCTTGATGAGCGAACCGGCCGGGTGGTTTTGATGGGTGCCCTGGACAATCTCGTCAAGGGAGCTGCCGGTCAGGCGGTACAGAATATGAACCTGTTATTTGGACTGGATGAAAAGGAAGGCCTACAGCTGGTGCCCTGTTTCCCGTAAGCTTTCTGAAACGATCCGAATTCGGCGAGGGACTCGCGGGCGGGTCTTGACTATCATCATACAAGAGGAGCAGCGGTGAGAGAGACAGATAAAAAAGAACAAAAGATAGAGATCCGGACCATGACCGTCGATGATTATGCAGGTGTCTATGCACTCTGGATGTCCATCAAGGGCTTTGGAATACGAAGCATTGACGATGCGTTCGAAGGAGTGGAGCGCTTCCTTCGCCGGAATCCCACCACCAGCATGGTGGCAGTGGATGGATCTGACGTTGTGGGAGCGATTCTGTGTGGCCATGACGGCAGGCGGGGCTGCTTTTATCATGTATGTGTCCATGAGAATTATCGCAACCAGGGCATTGGCAAGGCCATGGCCACGGCCTGTATGCGGGCGCTGCAGGCAGAGCAGATCAACAAGGCCAGCCTCATCGCTTTCAAGAGCAATGAGCTGGGCAACCGCTTCTGGCACAGCGTGGGATGGACCTTTCGCGAGGATCTGAACTATTACGATTTTACATTAAATGACGCGAACATCACAAAGTTTAATGAGTAAATTATACAAATGCATAAACGAGGAGCAAAGCAGATGAAACAGATAGCAGGCGGCGTGACAGCCGCAAAAGGGTTTTCGGCAGCAGCGACGGCTGCAGGCATCAAATACCAGGGCAGAGATGATATGGCCATGATCTACAGCCAGGCACCGGCCGCTGTAGCAGGCACCTTTACCACTAACGTATTCAAGGCTTCCCCAGTGACCTGGGATCAGAATATTGTAAAGGGAAAAGGTCACGCCCAGGCAGTGGTGGTCAATTCCGGCATCGCCAATGCATGCACCGGCACCGAGGGTGACCGTTACTGTCAGATGACGGCAGATGCGGCAGCAGAGGCGCTGGGGATCACCAGCGACGCAGTATTGCTGGGCTCCACAGGTGTCATCGGCATGCAGCTCCCTATTGAAAAAATGCAGGCAGGTGCCAGGCAGCTTTCCACCCAGCTGTCCCCGGAGCTTGAGGCAGGTACCCAGGCGGCTCAGGCCATCATGACTACCGATACGCACAAAAAGGAGATCGCCTATACTTTTACCCTGGACGGCAAAGAGGCTACCATCGGCGGCATGGCAAAAGGCTCCGGCATGATTCATCCCAATATGTGCACCATGCTGGCCTATGTCACCACAGACGCAGCCATCGCCCAGCCCTTGCTTCAGCAGGCCCTGAGCGAGATCGTGGTGGATACATTCAATATGATCTCCGTAGATGGAGATACCAGCACCAATGATACGCTTTTAGTACTGGCCAACGGCATGGCCGGGAATACAGAGATCACTGCAGAGGGCGCCGATTACGACGCCTTCTATGAGGCACTGAAGTCTGTTTGTACTTATCTTGCCAAGGAGATGGCAGCAGACGGAGAAGGCGCCACCAAGCTCATCGAGTCTATCGTCGAAGGCGCAGACACAAAGGAGCATGCGAGAATTCTTGCAAAATCCGTGGTCTGCTCCAGCCTGACCAAGGCGGCAATGTACGGATGTGACGCCAACTGGGGCAGAGAGCTGTGTGCTTTGGGCTACAGCGGTGTGTCTTTTGATCCCTCAAAGGTAGAGATGTATTTTAAGAGCGGCGATACAACAATGCTCATTTTCAAGGACGGCGCAGGAACGGATTACAGCGAGGAGGAGGCATCAAAGCTTCTTTCCAACGATCATGTGCAGATCATTTCAAAGATGAATATGGGATCAGAGAGCGCCACAGCCTGGGGCTGTGATCTCACCTATGACTATGTAAAAATCAATGCGGATTACCGCTCATAAATAAGGAGACAAAAATCGTGGAAAACATGGATGATATTTTACAGAAAGCCCAGGTGCTGGTAGAGGCACTGCCCTACATTCAGCGCTTCAACCGCAAGATCATCGTGGTCAAATACGGCGGCAGTGCCATGGTGGATGAGAAGCTGAAGCAAAGCGTGATTCAGGATGTGGTTTTATTAAAGCTGGTTGGCTTTAAACCCATCATCGTACACGGAGGCGGCAAGGAGATCAGCCGCTGGGTGGAAAAAGTAGGCATGGAGCCTCATTTTATCAACGGTCTGCGGGTCACAGATGAAGCTACCATGGAGATTGCGGAGATGGTATTAAACAAGGTCAACAAATCTCTGGTACAGATGGTGCAGCAGTTGGGTGTGAATGGCGTCGGCATCAGCGGTAAGGACGGCGGCCTGCTCACCGTAAAGAAAAAATATTCAAACGGCGAGGACATCGGCTATGTAGGTGAGATCACAAAGGTCAATCCCAAGATTTTATATGATCTGCTGGAAAAGGATTTCCTCCCCATTGTAGGCCCCATCGGCATGGACGAGGAATTCCATTCCTACAATATCAATGCGGATGATGCGGCCTGCGCCATTGCAAAGGCAGTCAATGCAGAAAAGCTGGCATTCCTCACCGATATCGAGGGCGTATACAAGGATCCCAGTGACAAGAGCACACTGATTTCCGAGCTGCATTTATCCGAGGCCCGGGCACTGATCGAGGATGGCTTTATCGGCGGCGGCATGCTGCCCAAGCTCAACAATTGCATCGATGCCATGGAACAGGGCGTTTCCCGGGTGCATATCCTGGACGGACGGATCGCTCACTGCCTGCTGCTGGAGATCTTTACGAACAAGGGTATCGGAACTGCGATTTTAGGAGAAGGAGAACAGAAATTTTATCATGAAGATGACGAAAAATGAACAGATTCAGACGGCAGAGGAGTCTCTGCTGCACGTATATAACCGGTTTTCCCTGGTGTTGGACCATGGCGAGGGCGTGTATCTGTATGATACAGACGGAAAAAAATATCTTGATTTTGCAGCCGGCATCGCAGTGATGGCTTTCGGCTATCAGAACAAGGAATACAATGACGCATTAAAGGCTCAGATCGACAAGCTGCTGCATACATCCAATCTCTATTACAGCGTACCCACCGCAGATGCGGCCAAGGCACTTTGCCGGGTCAGCGGCATGGACCGCGTATTTTTCACAAACAGCGGTGCAGAGGCTATCGAGGGTGCCATTAAGGCAGCCAAGCGATATGCTTATACCCGTGACGGACATGCCGGCCATGAGATCATCGCTATGAACCATTCCTTCCACGGACGCACCATCGGCGCACTTTCTGTGACAGGAACCGCTCATTACAGAGAGCCCTTTGAGCCCCTGATGCCTGGGGTACGTTATGCTGACTTTAATGATTTAGACAGCGTAAAGGCACAGTTTACGGACAAAACCTGCGCAGTGATCATGGAGACGATTCAGGGCGAGGGCGGAATCTATCCGGCTTCAAAGGAATTTTTAGAGGGTGTCCGGGCGCTGTGTGATGCCCATGATGCACTGCTTATTTTAGACGAGATCCAGTGCGGCATGGGACGGAGCGGCCATATGTTTGCATGGCAGGGCATGGGCGTTCAGCCGGATATTTTAACCAGTGCAAAAGCCCTTGGCTGCGGCGTGCCGGTAGGCGCATTTTTACTGACAGAGCGGGTAGCAAAAGCTTCCCTGATCCCCGGAGATCACGGTTCCACCTATGGTGGCAATCCATTCGTAGGTGCGGCAGTAAACAAGGTCATCGAGATGATGGAACGTGACCGGATTCCTGCACACGTGCAAAAAATTGGTGCTTATCTTTCAAAAAGACTTGACCAGCTGGTCGAAAAATATGATTGTCTTACCGCTCACCGTGGCGTGGGACTCATGCAGGGCCTGGTCTGCACCGAAAAGGTATCAGAGGTATCCGCACGGGCACTGGAGCATGGCCTGATTGTCATTACGGCAGGCGCGGATGTGATTCGCTTTGTGCCTCCTCTTGTGATTGAAGAGGAGCATGTGGATGAAATGATCGAAAAACTCTCAGCAACTCTAGATGAACTGTAACGACGAATTCTTTGTTTGTGGTGAAAGTTACAAACGCTCTTGTAAAATCCGATCATCTCGGATAAAATAAATCTATCGCTTTGTATGTTCCCTCCGATGAACAGTCGGAAAGGGAAAAAGATGAAATTAAACAAAAAGACAGCAAAGGCAGCGGCGAGTTGCCTTTTGCTGTTGCTTTTATATGGATGCGCATCGGATTCGCTTCCTTTTTCAAAGACTGAGGAGACATCTGGGATTCCCGATTCTGCCAGCGATGACGGCTGGAGTCTGGCGGATGATCAGGCATCCGATGAGGAATCTGACCAGACGGCGCAGGACGCAGATGAAAGTACGGACAAAAATACGGAGGGCGCGGATACTGTCGGGACCACAGGGACGGTCACAGTCTATCTGTGCGGCGCGGTGAAGTCGCCGGGGGTCTATGAGCTGCCGGAGGGCAGCAGGGTCTATGAGGCCATAGAAATGGCGGGAGGACTGAAGCGCAATGCATCCAGCACGGCCGTCAATCAGGCGCAGCTTCTGACGGACGGAGAGATGATCGAGATACTGACGGTGGACGAGGCGACGGCTCAGCAGGTGGAGCAGCAGGATGAGGCCGACAGCCGGGTGAATCTCAACACGGCCAGTGCCGAGGAGCTGAAGACCCTGCCGGGGATCGGAGACGCCAAGGCAGCCAGTATTCTGGCATACCGTGAACAGAACGGCGCATTTACATCCATTGAGGATATCAAAAAGATCGAAGGGATCAAAGACGGGGTGTTTGCCAACATCAAGGATCTCATTCGTGTAGAATAGGGCTCGCGTGCGTGTCGGGCAAAAGAGGTGTGGACATGGCAAAAAAGGTGCTTGTAGTAGATGATGAAAAGCTGATCGTAAAGGGCATCCGCTTTTCTTTAGAGCAGGATGGCTATGAGGTGGAGTGCGCCTATGACGGAGAAGAGGCGCTGCAGCTGGCGACAGACAATACCTACGATATGATTCTGCTGGATCTGATGCTGCCCAAGATGGACGGCTTCGAGGTCTGCCAGCATATCCGTGAATTTTCCAATGTTCCCATCGTCATGCTCACGGCAAAGGGCGATGATATGGACAAGATCCTGGGACTGGACTATGGTGCGGACGATTATATTACCAAGCCCTTCAATATTTTAGAGGTCAAGGCCCGCATCAAAGCGATTATGCGCCGTACAGGCACCAAGGAAAACGCCCAGGCAAAAGAGCGCGTGATTGAAAACGGCGATCTCAGACTGGAGCTTGACAGCAGAAGGCTGTTTATTCTGGGCCGCGAGGTCAATCTGACTGCCCGCGAATTTGAACTGTTGGAGCTGTTTGTCACGAACCAGAACAAGGTATTTTCCAGAGAAAAGCTGCTGCAGCTCGTATGGGGAGCGGATTATCCGGGGGATGTGCGCACGGTGGATGTACACGTGCGGCGTCTGAGGGAAAAGATCGAGGCCAATCCCAGCGAGCCGAAATACGTCCATACCAAATGGGGCGTGGGATACTACTATCGGGGTTGAACCGTAATTTTAAGGAATCACTATCATGAAGTCAAAAAAGAAGCTGCGCAGTGTGGTGAAAAGTCTGCGCTTTCGTTTGATCGTTGCACTCATCATTTTCGGAATCTTGCCGGGCTTTGCACTGCGCATCGGTCTGCTGCGTGCCTATGAGAACAAGGCTGTGGAGGACCAGACCATCGACATCTTAAGTCAGGCAAAGATTCTGTCGGATCAGATCGCCAATAACGGCTATCTGTCGGATGCTACCCAGGAAGCCATCAATTCCAAGCTGGAGCTCATCTGTAATATTTACGATGGCCGGATTCTCGTCGTAGACAATACCTTCCACATTATCAAAGATACCTATGATCTCGATACTTCCAAGATTATCATTTCCGAGGAAGTGGCTACCAGTTTTCAGGGCAATGATTCCAGCAAGTATGACGCCCTCAATCGCTATATCCAGATCACGCTTCCCATTCAGGATGTGGAATCCGAGGAAGTGCTGGGGGTACTGCTGGTGAGTGTATCCACGGACAGCGTGCGGGATTCCCTGGCTTATCTGAAAAATGTAGCCATGATCATTCAGCTGTGTATGGCATTGCTGGCTGTGATCTGCGCTCTTCTCGTATCCAAGCATATGGCTCGTCCTTTTGTCCGGATGAAGCGTTCCATCGAAGCGATTCAGATCGGTTATGGCGAGGACATGCCCATGGTCAGCAGCTATTCCGAGACAGAGGAGATCTGTGAGCATATCAATGCCATGCTGAAAAACATGAAGATTCTGGATGAGTCGAGACAGGAGTTTGTTTCCAATGTGTCTCATGAGCTGAAGACACCGCTGACTTCCATGAAGGTGCTGGCAGATTCTCTGACTGCCCAGGAAGGCGCACCGGTGGAACTGTATCAGGAGTTTATGACGGATATTGCCTCTGAGATTGAGCGTGAAAACAAGATCATCACTGATCTGCTGACCCTGGTGAAGATGGATAAGGCGGCGGATGGCATCAACATTGGCGTGGTAAATGTCAATGAGCTTTTGGAGCTGATTTTAAAGCGTCTGCAGCCCATCGCCAAAAAACAGGGCATAGAACTGGTATTTGAGAGCTTTCGTCCGGTGAGTGCAGAGTTAGATGAGACAAAGATGTCGCTGGCTCTGACGAATCTGATTGAAAATGCCATCAAATACAATGACAAGCCGGATGGCTGGGTGCATGTATCCTTGAATTCGGATCATCAGTACCTTTACATCAAGGTGGAGGACAATGGCATCGGCATTCCGGAGGATTCTCTGGATCATATTTATGAGCGTTTTTACCGCGTGGACAAATCCCACTCCCGAGAGATCGGCGGTACGGGACTGGGCCTGGCCATCACCCGTAATGTGATATTGATGCACCGTGGTGCCATCAAGGCATTTTCAACGGAGGGCGAGGGCACGATTTTTACCGTGCGTATTCCTCTCAAATATATTACCGGGTAGGAGGCAGATATGAAAAAGCGATATATGATTCTTGCCGCGGTAGTGCTGCTTGCCGCGTTGCTGTATGGCTGCGGTGTCGGAAACGGTGCCGGGGGCGGGCTGCAGATCAGCTATCTGGATAAGGATCAGACCAAAATTGTACGCTCCGATTACGAGCCTAATGCGGTTATGTCTGATACGACACTTCTGATTGACGAGCTGATGGATGTGCTGGCATCGGATTCCGGAGATGTGGAGCTGGTTTGCCCGATTCCGGAGAACGTCACTGTGACGGACACCAGCCTGAAGAACGGAGATTTGAAGGTCTATTTTGACGAGGCCTATTATTCCATGAGCTCCGTCCGGGAGATTCTGTGCCGTCTCGCCCTTGTGCAGACCCTGACGCAGGTGGAGGGCGTGGATTGCCTAGAATTTTTCGTAGATGGAGAGCCCCTTACGGACACCCAGGGAGAAAAGGTTGGGAAAATGACTCAGGATGATTTCGTAGTCAATCCCGGCGAGCAGATCAATTCCATCCAGCATGCCACCATAGAGCTGTATTTTTCCAATTCTACCGGCGACGGACTGGTGCTTGAGACCCAGCGGGTCTATTACAACAGCAATGTATCCCTGGAAAAGCTGGTGATCGAGCATTTGCTGGCAGGTCCCAAGGGGGAGGATGCCATCGCATCCCTTCCGGCAGAGACCGCACTGGTGAATGTTTCGGTGGCTGACCGGATCTGCTATGTGAACTTCGACGAAGGCTTCCGCACGCAAAATTATGATATTCAGGAGCCCATCGTGATCTACTCTCTGGTAGATTCCCTGGTGGCTCTGCCCCATATTGATAAGGTACAGATATCAGTCAATGGCGATACCTCCGGGGTTTACCGGGAAAGCATGTCCCTTAGCACCATCTATGAGGAAGACCTCACCTATGTGCGCATGGCGGACAGCAGCAAGGAGGTCATCGTCAACGACATCAAGGAGGAAAAGAACAATCCACTGGACTAGACGTTTGAGCACGCAGATTGCTCTTTCGTTTCTATGCGGGATTCTGGTATTCCAAAGCGGCAGCGGATGGTGGTGTCTGCCGCCGGTTGGTGTGGCGGTGGTGCTTTTAGCACCGCTGTTCCGGCAAAAAAAGACCCGTGAATGCATGCTGAGGCTGGGGCTGTTTTTAGCGGCCTTTTGCCTTGGCGCATGTTGTCAGATCAGAGAGGAGCGGATCTGGCAGAGGGAGACAGAAGAACTGTTTGCGCAATCGAGGATCAGCGTATGTGGAACGCTGATTCGAAAGGAAAAAAAGACGAACAGCTGGCAGCTGACCCTTGCGCTGCCGGGTGTTCACAATCGTGTGATCATATCTTCGCAGGACGGCGATTATCCGCTGGATGCGTATCTGACGGTCGAAGGATCGGTCGAAAAATTCGAAAACCCTCGCAACGAGGGACAATTCAATCAAAGACAATATTACAAATGCAAAGGAATTATGGGAAGGATCACGGACGCAACGATTCGCTGTGAAGGCGTGCCACAGGGAATTTTTGCCTGGCGGGAGGCACTTTTTTCCCTTCGCACCCGGATGTGCCAAGTGTATGAGCAGTGCCTCCCACAGCAGTCCGCAGGCATGCTGCAGGCCATGGTGACAGGGGAACGCAGTCTGATGGATGCCCAGGTGAAACGGCTGTTTCAGGTGGCTGGCTTTAGCCATATACTGGCGATCTCCGGGCTTCATATCAGCCTGATCGGAAGAGGAATCTACCGGCTGCTGAGAAAAAGCAGGCGTGGCTATGGGTGCTGCTGTATCCTTGGTGCCGGGACACTGCTCATTTACGGGGAACTTATCGGCTGGGGCGTGTCTACCCGCCGCGCCATCGCCATGTTTCTCATCTATCTGTTGGGACAGTATCTGGGAAAAAGCTATGACCTGTGGTCGGCGCTCTCTGCTGCGGCCATCCTGCTGCTGGCGGGACAGCCCTTTTTGCTTGGGGATGCGGGATTTCGCCTCTCCTTTGCGGCTGTGATGGGTGTGGCGGTATCCGGGGATTTGCTGAAAAAATCCCCCATGAGTTCAATCTGGCTGGCAGTACTTTTGCAGCTGTTTACACTGCCCCTGGTGGCATACAGCTACTATGAGGTGCCGCTGTATGCACTGCTTTTGAATTTTCTGCTTCTGCCCTATGCAGGCCTCATCGTAGGCTTTGGCCTGATTGGAGGCCTTGTTGGCGTTATTTTCCTTCCGGCTGCCAGCCTTTTGCTGCTGCCAAGCCGTATTGTCGCCACGGTTTACATATGGGTCTGCTCTCTGGTGGATCAGCTTCCCTGCGCAACCATTATTTGCGGTCAGCCACCCATGCTTCATCTGGTGCTTTACTACCTGCTGCTGTTTGGAACGCTGATTCTTGTACAAAATAAAAAACTAAAAAAACATCATCGTCCCATGCTGCTGGCAGGAACCACGGTTGCCTTGCTGGTGCTGCTTCTTTTGCCCTCTCGCATGCCGAATGGCCTGGAAATCGATTATCTGGATGTGGGGCAGGGGGATGGTGCACTGATCAAGTCGTCAAATGGCACGGTCTGTTTTGTGGATGGAGGCAGTTCGGATGTATCCCAGGTGGGGACCTACCGTATCCTGCCATTTTTAAAGTCAAAGGGAATCGAAGCCGTGGATTACTGGATCATATCCCATGCAGATGAGGATCATGTCAGTGGCTTTTATGAGGTGCTGGAGGCCGGCTTTACGGTGCGCTGTGTCATCGTGTCAGAATATATGGCGCCAGGGGACGGAAGAACCCAGCTATGCGGGGTCCTTGAGGAGTATGGCGTGCCCCTTCGCCGGGTCATGGCAGGTCAGACCCTGTCCCTTGGAACATCCGGGGAAGATTCTGCTGCAAACATCTATTTTTTAGCTCCTGAGGATACGGTGGAGGACGCCAATGAGGCAAGTCTTGTATTTGTCTACCAGGATGCAGATGTGCGGGCGTTTTTTGGCGGAGATATTGGAACGGATCAGGAGCTAGCTCTTTTGCAAAAGGGGCTGGCCCAGCCGGTGGATCTGTACAAGGCATCCCACCATGGCTCCCGTTATTCCAACAGCGAGGATTTTTTGGCGGCCATTGTGCCGCGGCTGTCCATCATTTCCTGCGGTCTGCATAACCGCTACGGACATCCTGCGGATGAAGCAATCCAGCATATCGAAGATTCCGGCAGCCGCATCTGCTATACCATGTACAGCGGACAAATAAAAGTCCGCCATAAAAACGGCGGACTTTATATAGAAGAATATGCGTCGGAAGAAAGGGACTAACGCTCATAGATTTTTTTTACAGCATCTAATCTGGCACTCATGTTGGAGAGCAGCAGATCGGCGGTGGTGAGAGCAGCCATGCATTCCACTACGACGATGGCCCGGGGCACGATGATGGGATCGTGCCGCCCTTGGATGGTGAGAGTGACGGGCTCCCCGGAGGTATTTACGGTCTGTTGGGGCCGGCTGATGGAGGGTGTCGGCTTGACGGCCACGCGGAATACGACGGGGCTGCCGTCGCTGATGCCTCCCAGGGTACCTCCGGCATGGTTGGTGGCCTTTTTGATCTGGCCGTTTTCGGATACAAATGCATCGTTGTTGGTGCTGCCGTTGGAAGCAGCTGCAGCAAAACCATCTCCCATCTCGAAGCCCTTGACGCTGCCGATGGAGAGCATGGCTTTTGCAAGACCGGCATCCAGCTTGTCAAAAACCGGATCTCCGATACCGGTCGGGAGACCGTCCATGACGCATTCGATGATGCCGCCGCAGGAGTCCTGATCACTTATGCACTTGTCTAAATATTCCTGCGCTGCGGCAGCGGCAGCTGCATCCGGCATGCCTAAAGGATTGTGTGCAGCCTCCGATAAGTCAAAGGCAGCCCGGTCAATCTCCACAGGGCCGATGGCAGTGGCATAGGCGTGGAGCGTGATGCCCAGGGAGTCTAACAGCTTGCAGGCGATGGCACCGGCAGCGACGCGGCCGATGGTCTCCCGGCCGGAGGAACGTCCGCCGCCCCGATAATCCCGAAAACCGTATTTTGCATCAAAGGGATAGTCGGCATGTCCCGGACGATAGCATGCTGCCAGATTGGAATAATCCTTGGAATGCTGATCGGTATTCTGTACCAGCAGCGAGATGGGTGTGCCGGTGGTCTTTCCCTCGAACACGCCGGAGAGGATCTGTACCGCATCGGATTCGCTCCGGGCGGTGGTGTAGCGGGACTGTCCCGGTTTTCTTCGGTTGAGATAGGCTTGAATATCGTCCTCGCAGAGCAAAAGTCCTGCAGGGCAGCCGTCTACGACAGCGCCGATGGCCGCTCCGTGGGATTCGCCCCAGGTGGTGACGGTAAAGATTTTTCCAAATGTAGAGCCTGACATAAGTGATCGTACCTCCGTAAAAAGCTATAAAATCTCGATTTTTCTCTGATAATCGTTGGCGGGGCAGTGCCCGCATGTATGCAGCAGTGCGCTGCGGTAAAGATCTGCGGCCCGCAGATCCTGATGGCTGTACAGCTGAAGTGCCCCGGTGGCATCGGATTTTTCCATGTTTCGAAGCATAGCCGGCCGTGTGATCAGCGGCGCGGATCCATGGAGCTTGATCTCATGCAGCAGTGGAGCGGCGCTTCGCCGCATGCCAAGCACCCGCAGATATGGCAGGTGTGCTGCCTCATCGATCAGGGGCACAGCCGGGTGCGCAGGCAGCTGCAGCAGAATATGGATAAGCGCCCGGGCAATGCGGGCTCTGGCCAGGCTTTTGTTCTTGATCAGATCGCAAAAACTATCAAAATCCTGATAGGAATCCAACAGACGCCGGATCCGTGCCGACAGATCAAAGCTGCAGTCCAGATATTTTTCAAATCCTTCTGCCTCTCCCATCAAGAGGGCGTAGTGCAGCTGCGCCGAAAGCTCCTGCTGGGATAGGAGTGCGTAAGTGTCCAGATAATCATGAAGCAGGCCGGCAGAAAATTCCGGCAGCTGGCCGCCTTCACAGAGCTGCTGCAGTGACGCCGGATCTTGGACGAGCCTTTGCCGGATCTGGCCGGCACATAAAAAATCCCCGCTGCGTTTGACGGGACATAGCGTAAAGGGCGTATGGAAGGCTTCTATCGCCCGCAGATATTCAAAGGTCAGCAGGTTGTTCGGCTGGTTCAGCAGCGAAAGGTCGCATTCCTCGTTGTGATAGAGATCAAGGGCCTGGCTGCGTGCTGCGCCGTAGGACAGGCCTGAACCTAACCCCTCGTGAAGCTTTTTTTGAAAGGCTTCTGGTTCGCCGGAGAGCTCTCGCGCCAGCCTACGATACGACTCACTGCAAATAGAGGGATCCTCACAGCCGAAGCTGATGGTATCCACCACACCGCAGCTATTTAAAAGAGCGATGCCGCCCCGGGCAAATCCTTCGGCACTGGCAGTGCTGGCGTATACCGGCAGCATCAGCACCAGATCTGCGCCGGAGAGCAGTGCCATCCGTGCCCGGACATATTTGTCCGGCATGGCCGGTGCGCCCCGCTGCACAAAATCGCCGCTCATGGCAACGATGAGATAGTCGCAGCCGCTTTTTTCTCTGGCGGCCTGCAGCTGATAGGCATGTCCGCTGTGAAATGGATTGTATTCCGCGATAATTCCGCAAACGCGCATGAGTTGACCCTTTCTGCACACAAAAAAATACTTTTTTTCATCTTATCATTTTCACATACCACTTGTCCACCCGGAATAAAGGTTGTATACTTATGTACAAATGCAGTCGATTGCCCCCGGGGCATTTTCGGCAAAAGGACAAAGAGAAAACAAAGGAGAATGGTAGAATGAATGTTTTAGTTATCAACTGCGGCAGCTCATCCCTGAAATATCAGGTGATTAATTCCGATACCGAGCAGGTACTGGCCAAGGGTCTGTGCGAGCGCATCGGCATCGACGGCAGACTGGTTTATACACCGGCAGGCGGCGAGAAGGAGACCCATGATCTGGATATGCCCACCCACAAGCAGGCGATCCAGTACGTGATCGATGCACTGACCAACGAAAAGACCGGCGTGATCAAGAGCTTAGATGAGATCGGCGCAGTTGGCCATCGTCTTGTACATGGCGGCGAGAAGTTCGCCTGCTCTACACTGATCACAGACGAGGTGATCAAGGCTGTTGAGGAGTGCAGCGACCTTGCACCGCTTCACAATCCGGCCAACCTCATCGGTGTCCGGGCTTGCCAGGAGCTGATGCCTAACACCCCCATGGCAGGCGTATTTGATACCGCTTTCCATCAGACCATGCCCTTAGAGGCATATATGTACGGTATTCCTTATGAGTATTATGAGAAGTACCGGGTTCGTAAATACGGCTTCCATGGCACCAGCCACAGCTTCGTATCCAAGCGCACAGCAGAGCTTTTGGGACGTCCCATCGAGGATCTGAAGATCATCGTTTGCCACCTGGGCAACGGCGCTTCTGTCTGCGCAGTAGACGGCGGCAAATCTGTCGATACTTCCATGGGTCTTTCGCCCTTAGAGGGACTGATCATGGGTACCCGTTCCGGCGATATCGACCCCTCCGTTATGGAGTTCATCTGCAAAAAAGAGAACATGGATATCACAGGCATCATGAATGTATTGAATAAGAAGTCCGGTGTGCAGGGTCTCTCCGGTGTTTCTTCTGATTTCCGTGATCTGCAGGCTGGTTCAGAGGCCGGCAATGAGCGCTGCATCATGGCAGTTGATGTATTCTGCTACCGCGTACTCAAATACATCGGTGCTTATGTAGCTGCCATGAATGGTGTGGATGCCATCGCATTTACCGCAGGACTGGGAGAGAACGACGAGGTTGTCCGTCGCAAGATCGTGAGCCGTCTCGGATATCTCGGCATTAAGCTGGATGAGGCAGTCAATGAAACAGTACACGGCAAGGAGTCAGTGATCTCTACCCCGGATTCCAAGGTTCCGGTATGGGTTGTACCCACCAACGAAGAGCTGGCCATCGCTCGTGAGACTGTAGCATTACTGAAATAAAAACGTAGCACTACTACCGAAAAAAGAAGTTGACAAACGTTTTTACGGTAGATATAATAGGAAAAGTGTGGATAGGAGACGGAGTATGCGTATCGATATTTCCGATGTATATTCTCTGGACAATCGAGAAGTTACAAAATCAGTACAGTTGGATATGACCGAGTTTGCGTCCCGTCAGGGCAAGTTTCCTATTCAGGCAGGTGAACCATTCGACTTGACCATCGCCAATGAGGAAGGCAAGCGGCTGCGACTTTCGGGCAGGATGGATGCGACGGTTCAGATTCCATGTGATCGCTGTTTGGAGCCGGTGGACATTCCCTTTTCCATTACCATCGAGAAGGAAGTACCATTAGGCCAGCTTTCCGCAGAGACGGAGAGTGATAGCGATGAGGCAGCATCCTATATTGATGAGGATCGCCTGTTAGATGTGGATCGGTTGATCTACAATGAGTTATTAGTGAACTGGCCGGCAAAGGTTTTGTGCAGACCCGACTGCAAGGGGATCTGTCCAAAATGCGGCACGAATTTGAATTTCGCTGCCTGCGACTGTGAGCAGGGCGAGTTAGATCCACGCATGGCACAGTTTCAGGATGTATTTCATAAGTTTAAGGAGGTGTAACCGAATGTCAATCTGTCCTAAGAATAAGTCTTCCAAAGGTAGAAGAGATAGAAGACGTGCAAACTGGAAGATGTCTGCGCCTACATTAGTAAAGTGCAGCAAGTGTGGCGAGCTGATGATGCCTCACAGAGTTTGCAAGAACTGTGGAACTTACAACAAAAAAGAGATCATTCCGCAGGACTAATCAGATCAAACAAAATGGAAAGGAGCCGTGGCCATTGTGCTGCGGCTCTTTTTATGCCTTGATTTTTATAATAAGTTATAGTATGATGCAAGGGTCAAAAAGTCATAAAGTCGCCCATGCTTGCATGACAAGACTTTTGCCTTTGTGACCCGCTAAACATGAGGAAGTAGCGATTTGTTTTGCAAATCAGCGGATTCCGAATGTTTACAGAATTGCGAGAGCAGCTTGCTGCGAAGCAATTCGTGGGCATCATACTATGCCTTGCATGAGGAGGAAAACATGTCAGATACAGTTCATGTGG
Organism: Moraxellaceae bacterium; assembly: GCA_963645455.1. Classification (GTDB taxonomy): domain Bacteria; phylum Bacillota; class Clostridia; order Lachnospirales; family Lachnospiraceae; genus W0P33-017. The sequence goes on from CAVITM010000008.1 coordinate 17,618, forward strand.
CGTTGGATGCCATGGGCGGCGATCATGCACCGGGAGAGATCATAAAGGGTGCGATTGACGCGGTGGCCGAATGCCCGGATATCAAGGTTACGCTGGTGGGTCAGGAGGACGTCATAGCAGAAGAATTAAAAGGCTACGACTATCCGAAGGATCGCATCGAGATCCGGCATGCCAGTGAGATCATCGAGATGGCAGAGCCTCCGGTGGTGGCGATCCGTAAAAAGAAGGATTCATCCATCGTCGTTGGCATGAATATGGTAAAAAACGGAGAGGCAGACGCATTTGTATCCGCCGGCAGCTCGGGCGCCGTTTTAGCAGGTGGCCAGCTCATTGTGGGACGGATTCGCGGAATTGAGCGACCGCCTTTGGCACCGCTGATCCCCACAGAAAAGGGCGTATCACTTCTCGTCGACTGCGGCGCCAATGTGGATGCGAGAGCTTCACATCTTGTCCAGTTTGCGCAGATGGGCTCCATCTATATGGAGCATGTGGTAGGGATCAAAAATCCCCGGGTGGCCATCGTGAATATCGGTGCTGAGGAGGAAAAGGGCAATGCCCTTGTGAAGGAGACCTATCCTTTATTAAAGGAATGTCCCGGCATCAATTTTATCGGCAGTATCGAGGCTCGTGAGATTCCCAGAGGTGCGGCAGATGTTATCGTCTGCGAGGCCTTTGTGGGCAATGTGATCCTAAAGCTCTACGAAGGACTGGCAGGTACATTGATCGGTGTGATCAAGCAGGGACTTATGAGCACGTTACGGAGCAAGATCGGTGCGGCACTGGCTTTGCCGGCTTTGAAAAAGACCCTCAAATCCTTTGACGCATCCAGCTACGGCGGAGCACCCCTGTTAGGCTGCAAGGGGCTGGTGGTCAAGACCCACGGCAGCGCAAAGGCCATCGAGGTCAAGCATTCCATCATCCAGTGCGTGACCTTCTCCAGACAGGCTATTAATGAGAAAATTAAAGAAAATATTCTTCAAAATAAAGAATGAAAGGGACAAAAGTTATGGAACTCGAAAAGCTAAAGAAGATCATTGTGGAAGTGATGAATGTATCTGAAGATGAGATCAGCGAGGATACGACCTTTATTGACGATCTCGGCGCAGACTCCCTCGATATTTTCCAGATTATTATGGGGATCGAGCAGGCATTTGACATTGAGATCCCTACCGAGGAGGCAGAGAAGATCAGTACCGTCGGTGATGCGGTTGAGCGAATCAAAAACGCATTGAGCTAATTTCAACAACAGAAACGGAGGCGCTGATGGTTTGGCGTCTCCGTTTTTTTCGCGAGTAGCGTATTTTTCAGGTTTTACGAGAGGAGAAAAATAGTGAAAAAAGTAACAGATCTGCAGGATGTGATCGGCTATCAGTTTACGCAGCCCGGGCTGCTGGCGCAGGCCATGACCCACAGCTCCTATGCCAACGAAAAGCATATGAGAAAGGGCGCAGACAACGAGCGCCTGGAATTTTTGGGGGATGCAGTACTAGAGATCATTTCCAGTGAATTTTTATATTTTAAATACCCGGATTATCCGGAGGGAGAGCTGACGAAGCTACGGGCCAGCCTGGTGTGTGAGCCGACCCTGGCATTTTGCACACAGCCTCTTGGGCTGGGAGATTATCTGCGGCTTGGAAAGGGCGAGGATGCCACCGGAGGCAGGATGCGCAAATCCATTCTGTCCGATGCCTTAGAGGCCCTGATCGGCGCGATTTATCTGGATGGTGGTTTTGCTAGTGCAAAGGAGTTTATCTGTCGTTTTATATTGAATGATATCGAACACAAGCAGCTCTTTTATGATAGCAAGACGATCCTTCAGGAGCAGGTGCAGGGGGAGATCGGAGGAACTCTCCACTACGAGCTGATGGGGGAGGATGGCCCGGATCACAACAAGCATTTTGTCATGGCAGCTTACGTGGATGAAAAGCAGCTTGGCGTCGGAGAAGGTGCGACGAAAAAGGCTGCGGAGCAGCAGGCAGCCTATCAGGCGTTGCTGCGACTGCGTGGGATGAACGGAGGTGACGCATGTATTTAAAATCCATCGAGCTGCAGGGCTTTAAGTCCTTTGCCCACAAGCTGGTATTTGATTTTCATAACGGCATCACAGGTATTGTCGGACCAAACGGCTCCGGAAAAAGCAATGTGGCAGATGCAGTGCGCTGGGTGTTAGGCGAACAGAGCGCCAAGCAGCTGAGGGGCGCCAGCATGCAGGATGTCATTTTTGCGGGAACCGAGAACCGCAAGCCCTTGGGCTATGCCTATGTGGCCATCACACTGGACAATTCGGATCATGCCCTGGCCGTGGATTATAACGAGGTCACCATCGCCAGGCGGGTCTACCGCTCCGGTGAGAGCGAATATCTGTTAAACGGCAGCCCCTGCAGACTAAAGGATGTCAACGAGCTCTTTTACGATACGGGAATCGGCAAGGAAGGCTATTCCATCATCGGCCAGGGACAGATCGACAAGATCTTAAGCGGCCGGCCGGAGGAGCGCAGGGAGCTTTTTGATGAGGCGGCAGGCATCGTCAAATTCAAGCGCAGAAAGGCCACCACACAGAAAAAACTGGAGAGTGAGCAGGAAAATCTGGTCCGGATCGACGATATCCTGCGTGAGCTGGAGCGCCAGGTCGGACCATTGGAGCGTCAGGCCGAAAAGGCACGCATTTATTTAAAACAGAGAGAAGAACAGAAAAATTACGACATCCAGGCCTTTTTACTCGAGATGGAACAGATGGAGGAAAAGGAAGGCAAGGTGGATGAGAGCTATCGCATCGCAGCGGATCAGCTGGCAGATACCAAGCAAAAAAAGGCAGAAAATGAGACTGCCTATCAGGATCTGCAGGATACCATTCGCCAGATGGACCAACGAATTGCCTCCATTCGGGACCAGATCGCAGGAGCCAGCGTCACCAAGGGCAAGCTGGAGGGCCAGATCAATGTGCTAAAGGAGCAGATCCACACTGCCCAGCTGTCACAGGAGCATTACGAGAGCCGTTTTGCTTCCATTGAGCAGGAGCGCGCAGAGCGCCTGGAAAGCCGGTCCGGCTATGAACAGGAAAAGCAGCAGCTGGATGAACAGCTTTCTGATGTGACAAAAAAACGTGCTGCCTTGGAGACGCGCTTGCAGGAAGTGCAGGGAAAGATCGCAGCCTGCAATACCTCCATGGAGAACGGAAAAAATGAGATCATCGATCTGTTAAACCGCCGCGGCAATATCAAATCCCGGGGACAAAAATGTGATACCATGCTGGAGCAGATCAATATCCAAAAGGCACAGCTGACCAAGCGCCGCCTGCAGCGAAAGAGCGAGGAGGCGGATTTTGAAAAAGAGGTGGCTGCCGCTGAGGAAGCGCTGCGTGTGGCCAGCGAGGAAAATGAAGCCACGCGCCGGGAGATTGAAGGGCTGGAAGCAGAGCATCAGACCTGGGAGAAAAAGAAAGGCGATGCAAAACGTGGGCTGGAGGAGGCCACTCTCTCCTACCACAAGGCGACCTCAAGACTGGAATCACTGCAGAATATTGCAGAGCGCTATGAGGGCTACGGCGGCAGCATCCGCCGGATCATGGAAAAAAAGGATGAGATCCCCGGCATCTGCGGTGTAGTGGCGGATCTCATGCAGGTAGATCAAAAATATGAGACAGCGGTAGAGACCGCGCTGGGCGGCAATATCCAGAATATTGTCACAGAGGACGAGGCATGTGCCAAGGAGCTCATCGCCTATCTGAAGAAAAACCGTTTTGGCCGTGCTACCTTCCTTCCACTGACCAGCGTCCGGGGAGGCGATCAGAGCAAATATACCCGTGCTCTGGGACATGCGGGAGTCCTTGGCATGGCAAATACGCTGGTGCGGGTGGATCCAAAATATGACGGCATCATGGCATATCTGCTGGGCAGAGTGGTGGTGGCCGATACCATTGATCATGCCCTGGCCCTGGCCAGGGAGTTCCATTACAGTCTGCATATTGTGACGCTGGAGGGCGAATATTTAAGCCCCGGCGGATCTCTGGCCGGCGGTGCCTTTAAAAATAACAGCAATCTGTTAGGCCGCAACCGGGAGCTCAAAGAGCTGGAACAAAAGATTAGCGACCTGCAGGAAAAAATCTCCGCAGCCAAAAGGCGCATCGAGGAGATCGAGACTGCCCAGGCGCTGTTAGGAGACGATTTATCCGAGGCCAGGGAAAAGCTTCAGAGCGGATATCTGGCCATTAACACGGCAAAGCTAAACGTCAACCGCGCAAGAGAGCAAAAGGAGCAGAGCGAGAAGGTCTTTGACGGACTGCTGGCAGAGACCAGACAGTTAGAAGAGCAGCAGGCAAAGATTTTGCTTGATAAGGAGCAGATCGAGGGCGAGCTTTCCGATGCAGACCAGCGAAAGGCTGCCATTGAAGAAGAGAACACCCGGCTGCAGGGCATGTTAGATGAGCAGATGTATCTGGAGGAGAGCGCCACCAAGGAATTTTCCGCGATTCAGATCGAAGAATCTGCCAGACGCCAGCGATGCGAATTTTTACAGGAAAATCTGGATCGTGTGCAGGGAGAGCTTTCCAAGCTGGATGAGGAAGGTGCCCAGCTGCGGGAGGGACTGCTGCAGTCCAAGAAAGATGCAGAAGAAAAAGAACGCTCCATCGAGGCGATCCGACAGACCATTCTCGCCGGAGACGATTCCCAGGAAAACCTGACGAAACAGCTTCGGGAGGCAAATGAGAAAAAAGAACAGCTCACGAAGGACAACAAGAGCTTTTACCAGAAAAATGATGAACTCTCCGCACAGCTGATGGAGCTGGAAAAGGAGATCCTCCGATTAAACAGCGCAAAGGAAAAGCTCTCCGAGGCAAAGGAATACCAGACCTCCTATATGTGGAGCGAGTATGAGCTGACCTATCACAATGCCCTGAGTCTTCGAAGCCAGGAAAACTTAAGCCTTCCGGAGCTTCGAAAGCGCATCGCCAAGGTGAAGGAGGAAATCCGTTCCCTGGGAGATGTCAATGTCAATGCCATCGAGGACTACAAGGAGCTGAACGAACGGTATACGTTCTTGAAGGGGCAGCATGATGACCTGACCCTGGCCAAGGAGACCCTGCTGCAGCTCATTGATCAGCTGGATCGGGGCATGCGGCAGCAGTTTTCCGAGAAATTTGCAGACATTCAGAGAGAATTTGACCGTGCCTTCAAGGAGCTCTTCGGCGGCGGCAAGGGAACCCTGGAGCTGGCAGAGGATGAGGAGCATGACCTGCTGGAATGCGGCATCCGCATCATCGCCCAGCCACCGGGAAAAAAGCTGCAGAACATGATGCAGCTCTCCGGCGGAGAAAAGAGTCTGACGGCCATCGCACTGCTTTTTGCGATCCAGAATCTGAAGCCCTCGCCTTTCTGCCTGTTGGATGAGATCGAGGCGGCACTGGATGATTCCAATGTGGATCGTTTTGCAAAATATCTGCATAAGCTGACGAAAAACACGCAGTTTATCATTATTACCCACAGGCGCGGCACCATGAATGCCGCAGATCGCCTCTACGGCATTACCATGCAGGAAAAAGGTGTATCTACCCTCGTATCAGTCAATCTGATCGAGGAGGAGCTGGACGAATAGGAGGAGTGGTATGGAAGAAAAGAAAGGATTTTTTGGCAGACTCGTAGCGGGGCTGACCAAGACGAGAGACAATATTGTACGTGGTATCGACAGCGTATTCAGCGGTTTTTCCAACATTGATGAGGACTTTTATGAGGAGCTGGAGGAGATCCTGATCATGGGAGATCTGGGTGTCCATGCCACAGGTGAGATTCTGGAGCGGCTGCGCCAGCAGGTGAAGGAGCAGCATATCAAGGAGCCTGCCGACTGCAAGGAGCTTCTGATCGAGAACATCAAACGCCAGATGGATGTGGGGGAGACGGCTTACCGGTTTGAGCATGAGACCTCCGTTGTCATGGTGATCGGTGTCAATGGTGTGGGCAAGACCACCTCCATCGGCAAGCTGGCAGGCAAATTAAAGGCCCAGGGCAGGCGTGTCATTATCTGCGCGGCAGATACCTTCCGGGCAGCAGCAGGCAGCCAGCTGGAGGAATGGGCTCACCGTGCCGGCGTGGAGATGATCGGCGGACAGGAAGGCGCAGATCCGGCAGCCATCGTTTACGATGCCATCGCTGCAGCAAAAGCGCGCCACACAGATGTGCTGCTGTGTGATACGGCAGGACGGCTTCATAATAAGAAAAATCTGATGGAAGAGCTTCGAAAGATGAATAGCATTATCGATCGGGAATATCCGGATGCTTTTCGCGAGACTCTGGTGGTATTAGACGGAACCACCGGCCAGAACGCTCTGGCTCAGGCCAGGCAGTTTTCTGAGGTGGCAGACATTACCGGCATTATTTTGACAAAGATGGACGGAACCGCCAAGGGCGGAATCGCTGTGGCCATCCAGTCGGAGCTTGGCATACCGGTGAAATATATCGGTGTAGGTGAGTCCATCGATGATCTGCAGAAATTTGATTCAAACGATTTTGTAAATGCACTCTTTGAGAGAGAACAAAAGGAGGATGATACAAATGCTGACATTGGATAAGTTTGAGGAAGCAAGTGAGAAGGTCAAGGAGGTCACACTGGAGACAAAGCTGATCTACAGCGACTATCTCAGTGAGCAGACTGGAAACAAGGTTTATTTAAAGCCGGAAAACATGCAGTTTACCGGCGCTTACAAGGTGCGTGGTGCTTATTATAAGATCAGCACCCTGACGGAGGAGGAGAGAAACCGTGGACTCATCACCGCCTCCGCCGGCAATCATGCCCAGGGCGTTGCCTATGCTGCAAAATGCTACGGCTGCAAGGCTACTATCGTTATGCCTACCACCACGCCCCTCATCAAGGTCAACCGCACCAAGGGCTATGGCGCCGAGGTGGTGCTCCACGGCGATGTCTATGATGAGGCATGTGCCCATGCATTGAACCTGGCCAAAGAGCACGGCTATACTTTTATTCATCCCTTTGATGATCTGGCAGTAGCCACCGGACAGGGCACCATCGCCATGGAGATCTTCAAGGAGCTGCCCCTGGTGGAATACATTCTCGTTCCCATCGGAGGAGGCGGACTGGCCACCGGCGTATCCACCCTGGCCAAGCTGCTCAATCCAAAGATTAAGGTCATCGGCGTAGAGCCTGCCGGAGCCAACTGCATGCAGGTTTCCTTCAAGGAAGGAAAGGTCACCACACTGCCCAGCGTCAATACCATCGCTGACGGCACCGCGGTCAAGACACCTGGCGAGCAGATTTTTCCTTATATCAAAAAAAATCTCGACGACATCATTACCGTTGAGGATGACGAGCTGGTGGTCGCTTTCCTGGATATGGTGGAAAATCACAAGATGGTGGTGGAAAATTCCGGCCTTTTAACTGTAGCAGCGTTGAAAAAATTAAAAGCGAAAAACAAGCGCGTCGTATCCATCTTAAGCGGCGGCAATATGGATGTGATCACCATGTCCTCCGTGGTACAGCAGGGACTGATTTTCAGAGACAGAATCTTTACCGTATCTGTTCTCCTGCCGGATAAGCCGGGAGAGCTGTGCAAGGTATCCGGGCTTATCGCAAATCAGCAGGGCAATGTTATCAAGCTGGAGCACAACCAGTTCGTCACCACGAACCGCAGCGCCGCCGTGGAGCTTCGGATCACGATGGAGTGCTTTGGCACCGAACACAAAAAGCAGATCATGGATGCTTTAGAGCAGGCGGGCTATCAGCCGAAGCTGGTGCGCACCACACTGTAAAGAAAAAATACTTGACACCTTCTCCGGCTTATAGTATGATGACTTAGGCTTAGGAAAAGGTATGAGAACCATGACATCTGATATGGAACCAAAGGTACGGCAGACGTATCTGTATGATTTTTACGGAGAGCTTCTCAACGAGCACCAGCGCAGAGTCTTTGAGGATTTTGTTTTTAACGATCTCTCATTATCGGAGATCGCCCAGGAGCAGGGGATCTCGAGACAGGCGGTTCATGATATGATCCGCCGCTCGGACGCCCGCCTCGAAGAATATGAGCAGAGACTGCAGCTGATGGCGCGGTTTTTAGAGCTCAGGGAAAAGGCCGCAGGGATCCGCAGCCGGATCGAGTGTTATGAGCAGACCCACGAGGAAGCACTCTTAGAGGAAATCAAGCAGATCTCGGATGACATCATGAAGGAATTATAGTATGGCATTTGACGGTTTATCAGAAAAACTTCAGAATGTATTCAAGAACCTGCGCAGCAAGGGACGTCTCACGGAGGACGATGTAAAGGCCGCTCTCAAGGAGGTCAAGCTGGCACTGCTGGAAGCCGACGTCAATTTCAAGGTAGTCAAGCAGTTCACAAAGACCGTGCAGGAGCGGGCCATCGGTGCAGATGTGATGAACGGCCTCAACCCCGGACAGATGGTCATCAAGATCGTCAACGAGGAGCTGACCGCGCTGATGGGCTCTGAGACCACAGAGCTGGCTCTTCGCCCCGGCAAAGAGACCACCATTATTATGATGGCAGGTCTGCAGGGCGCCGGCAAGACTACGACCACAGCCAAGCTGGCCGGCAAGTTCAAGCTAAAAGGAAAAAAGCCTTTGCTGGTAGCCTGTGACGTATACCGCCCCGCAGCCATTGAACAGCTGCAGATCAACGGACAGAAGCAGGGTGTCGATGTCTTTTCCATGGGAGACAAGAATTCTCCGGTGGACATTGCCAAGGCAGCCGTGGAGCATGCCAATAAAAATGGCTACAACCTGGTCATTTTAGATACAGCCGGACGTCTTCATGTGGATGAGGATATGATGGCGGAGCTGGTGGCCATCAAGCAGCAGGTGGATGTGGCACAGACGATTCTCGTAGTAGATGCCATGACCGGCCAGGACGCAGTCAATGTTGCCAAGACCTTCGATGAGACCATCGGCATCGACGGCGTCATACTGACCAAGCTGGACGGCGATACCAGAGGCGGTGCGGCACTCTCGATCCGTGCGGTGACCGGCAAGCCGATTTTTTACGTCGGCATGGGCGAAAAGCTCTCCGACTTAGAGCAGTTTTATCCGGATCGTATGGCTTCCCGAATCCTCGGCATGGGTGACGTGCTCACCCTCATTGAGAAGGCCGAGGCCCAGATCGACGCAGACAAGGCCCGGGAGATGGAGCAGCGCTTCAAAAAGGCGGAGTTTTCTTTCGATGATTATCTCGAGTCCATGAACCAGATGAAAAAGATGGGCGGACTTGGCAGTATTCTCGGCATGATGCCCGGCATGGGCGGCGCCCAGAAGGCAGAGCTGGAGAATGCCATGGATGAAAAAAAGATGGCGCGCATTGAGGCCATCATCTACTCCATGACACCTCAGGAACGGGCCAATCCCAATGTGCTTAATCCCAGCCGCAAGCGGCGCATCGCAGCCGGCGCAGGCGTGGATATTTCCGAGGTCAACCGGCTGGTCAAGCAGTTTGAGCAGGCTCGCAAGCTGATGAAGCAGATGCCCGGTATGATGAAAAACAGAGGCGGTAAAATGGGAAGATTCAAGTTACCATTTTAACCATAGATAAAAGAAACAGATCAAGGAGGTGAAAGACATGGCAGTAAAGATTCGTTTAAAGAGACTTGGACAGAAGAAGGCTCCTTACTATAGAATCGTAGTAGCAGACTCAAGAACCGCACGTAACGGTCAGAGCATCGAGGAAATCGGTACCTATGATCCCACCAAGGATCCCAGCGAGTATCACGTAGATGCTGAGGCAGCTAAGAAGTGGCTGGCAAACGGTGCTCAGCCCACCGAGACTGTAGCCAAGATTTTCAAGTTAGCCGGTATCGAAAAATAAGTGAGGTAGACCAATGAAGGAATTAGTGGAAGTAATCGCAAAAGCTTTGGTCGATTACCCTGATCAGGTCGTAGTCACTGAGACCGAAACTGATAAATCCATCGTTGTGGAGCTTCGCGTTGCACAGTCCGATATGGGTAAGGTGATCGGCAAACAGGGCCGTATTGCAAAGGCAATCCGTTCTGTTGTGAAAGCAGCAGCCTCAAAAAGTGAAAAAAAGGTTATTGTAGACATCATGCAGTAGCCCATTGAGATGCATGTGTTGACACGCTTTGCGCAGTCACGCATGCGTTTCTTATTATTTCGGTGCAGCAGGGAGAATATCATTATGGAAGATTTATTGCAGGTAGGTGCAATTTTAGATACACACGGACTGCGGGGCGAGGTCAAGGTATTTCCCACCACTGACGACGCATCCCGTTACGATGATCTCACCGAGGTGGAATTACAGAAAAAAGACGGCAGCTTCCTGCATCTGGAGGTGGAGAGCGTCCGCTATTTCAAAAATCTCGTGATTGTAAAATTCAAACATTACGACAATATCAACGACATCGAGCAGTATAAAAAGTGCAATCTCTTTGTCACACGTGACCACGCGGTGGAGCTGGAGGAAGACGAGTATTTTGTGGCAGATCTTATGGGACTGACTGCCAAAAGCCATGAGGGCGAGACTTTGGGCACACTCACTGATGTGCTGGCCACCGGAGCCAATGATGTATACGTGATCAAAACACCGGAAAATGAAGAGCTGCTGGTGCCTGCCATCCACGAGTGTGTGCAGGAGGTCAATATCGAGGGCGGCTATATGACACTGCATCTGCTGCCGGGTCTGCGAGAGTTAAATAAAAAGGATTGACCTATGAATTTTTATATCTTAACACTGTTTCCGGATATGGTCTCCCAGGGATTGAACACCAGTATCATCGGGCGGGCTGCCGACAAGGGCCTTGTCACCATCGATTGCATCAATATCCGGGACTACACACTGGACAAACATAAA
>CAVITM010000009.1:0-28104 GCA_963645455.1 Moraxellaceae bacterium
GGGATTCTCGCCAAATAAAATTTCAAAATCAGTCTTTGAAATGCAAGCATTCCACTCCTGATTTATGAAATTTTGCTTGGCTCTGAATAGTTACAATTTACTCATAATTTTGATATGCTTTTTCAATAGCTTATAGTACTCTCTACCCTGCTCCTGTCCGAAGCGCTTCACCGCCTCCACATTGAGCTTTTGCAGATTCTTTTTCGGATCATCAATGCGATGGTAGATCTCCATCAGTGCATCCGCACCGGAAGCATCACAGTCACTGTGAGCCAGCACCGTCAGAAAATAATTTCTCACACGGGCCTTTTTCTTTGGCAGGTAATATTTTTCCAAGCCTGAAAACTGTTCCTTGTGCTCCTTCATATAATAATAGATCTCGTCACCGATGGACTGATCATACATACATACAAAAGCATCATGAAACATCGTCAGCTTTGTAAGTGGAATAGAAGCACATAATTTTTCAATATCTTCCATATACCGGAGCTCCAGTGCATCCTCCCCTGCCGGCTCAGCCACCGCCTCACATGCTTCATTCATGGGCTTCTGCTTTGTCTGGGCGGTCTGTGCTGTTTTTGCTTCAGCACCGGCCCGCAGCTGCTGCGCCAGTTTTTTGCATTCTGTGCTCTTCATCCGGCGCACAGATTTGCCCCGGGAGGTCCAATACCGGACTGCCGCATCAAAGCCTGTATCGTTGGATACGATCACGAATGACTGTGCCCCGCACAGCGCCACACGGGCGCCCAGCTCCGTCACCAGCTGAAAATCCAGGGCATTGCTGCCCTCTACGCACTTGATCCACTCAATAGAGCGATCGGTCATCCGCGTCAGCTCAATCACACGCTCATAGCTCATATGGGGGCTCTTGTCTGTATAAAAAACAAGAAGCTGGTCCGACGCATCAGCCACCAGTGCCAGCTGAATCCATACGTCATTTACATTCTCACTGTCCACAAAATAAATGGTGGACGACTGCTTGTTACTCATTCTATTTCTCCTATATCTATACTTAAATATCTATACTATACCATGGAATTACTACGCTCCATATCATAGCACAAAACGGTTGTGAAAATCTATATGTAATGATAAAATACGGATAGTTATAATTTTAGGAGGCAAATTTTATGAAAACCAATACTATCTGCGTACAGGGCGGCTATACTCCCGGCAACGGAGAGCCCCGTCAGATCCCCATCGTTCAAAGTACCACATTTAAATATGATACAAGCGAGGATATGGGTAAGTTATTTGACCTTGAGGCATCCGGCTATTTCTATACCCGCCTGCAGAACCCTACCAACGACTATGTAGCAGCCAAGATCGCCCAACTGGAAGGCGGCACGGCTGCCATGCTGACATCCAGCGGACAGGCAGCGAACTTCTTCGCCCTGTTCAATATCTGCGAATGCGGCGATCACATCGTCTCCAGCAGCAGCATCTATGGCGGCACCTTCAACCTGATCTCCGTCACCATGAAGCGCATGGGCATCGATGTGACCTTTGTCTCTCCCGATGCCACCGACGAAGAGTTAAATGCCGCTTTCCGCCCGAACACGAAGGCTGTATTCGGTGAGACCATCGCCAATCCTGCACTGACGGTGCTGGATATCGAGCGTTTTGCAGCGGCTGCACATGCCCATGGCGTGCCCCTCATCGTAGACAATACCTTTGCGACCCCCGTAGGCTGCCGCCCCTTTGAGTGGGGTGCAGACATTGTGACACATTCCACCACCAAATATATGGATGGACACGGTGCCGGTGTAGGCGGTGCCATCGTAGACAGCGGACATTTTGACTGGATGGCACATGCGGACAAATATCCCGGTCTGACCACACCGGACGAGAGCTATCACGGAGTTACCTATGCCGAGCGTTTCGGCAACGGCGGTGCCTTTATCACAAAATGTACGACACAGCTCATGCGTGATCTCGGCTCTATCCAGAGCCCCCAGAACGCATTTTTATTAAACTTAGGCCTGGAGAGCCTGCATGTACGCATGAAGCGTCACTGCGAGAACGGACAGGCTGTAGCGGAATATCTGCATGACCATCCGAAGGTCGCATACGTCAACTACTGCGGACTACCGGATGACCCCTATCACGCTCTGGCAGAAAAATATCTGCCCAACGGCAGCTGCGGTGTTGTTTCCTTCGGATTAAAGGGCGGCCGGGAAGCTGCCAGCACCTTTATGAAGAGCCTGCGGCTGGCAGCCATCGAGACACATGTGGCTGATGCCCGCACCTGCTGCCTGAACCCTGCTTCCTCCACCCATCGTCAGATGAATGATGAGCAGCTCAAGGAGGCCGGTGTACCTGCCGAGCTGGTGCGCATCAGTATCGGTCTGGAGGATATCGAGGATCTGATCGCAGATCTCTCCCAGGCACTGGAGAAATGCTGATTTCTTTTTTCCATATACAAGGAAAGCCCTTGAATTCTCAGGAATTCAGGGGCTTTGTTTTTTCAATGGAAGATTTGACGGAAGGCTTAGCCTTTTCCTCTTCTCTTTTTCCAGGCAGCTGTGCTAAAATCACAGCGATAAATATAAGCACGCAGCCTGCCATCTCACGCACGCTAAGTGCCTCATGCAATACCACCCAGCCGGTCAGAACGGAAAATACCGACTCTAAGCTCATCAAAAGTGTCGCCACCGTCGGGTTATAATTTTTCTGACCCAGGATCTGAAACGTATATGCCACGCCGCTGGATAAGACTCCCGCATAGAGCAAGGATCCCAGTCCTGCCAGTATTCCTTCGATCCTCGGTGTCTCAAACAAAAGCATTCCGATGCCGGAGCCGATGCCTACCACAAAAAACTGAATACAGCTCATCCGCACACCATCCACCAGGGGTGAAAAATGATCGATCACCAGAATATGGCAGGAGAACAGCAGCGAGCAGCACAGCAGATAAAAATCTCCCTGCTCCAGTGCAAAGCCCCCCGTCATGCATAGCAGATAAAAGCCCACCAGGGCGATCAGAATGCCGATCCATACATTGATCCCACATCTTCGTCCGAGAAACAATCCAAGCACCGGCACGATGACAATATAGAGTGCCGTGATAAATCCTGCTTTTCCGGCTGAGGTATATTGAATGCCGATCTGCTGCAGGTTAGAGGCTGCACACAGAACCAGCCCACAGCACACGCCTCCCATCAGAAGGGTCTTTTTATCCATCTGTGCTGCCCGCTGACGCTCTTCAGGAGATTTAAGCCGGTCCAACAGAAAAATACAGGGAAGCAGTACAATACTTCCGATAAAGCTGCGCACACAGCTGAAGGTGAATGGCTCCATATAGTCCATTCCCACACTCTGTGCCACAAATGCGCTGCCCCAGATAAAGGCAGCCAGCAACAGCATCGCCGGGTTTTTCCAATTGAATTTTTTCATTTTTAATTTCCAGTCCTTTGTTTCATTTTGCCACGCAACGATATCTATCGTATCATATTGGAAAAAATACGGCAAGCATCCATTTTTTTATTGTCCGCAAAATTCAAAGGCATTCCGGATGAGCGCGACGTTAAAATAGTTTTCACCGCTGGCCGTCACCACATCAAAGCGCACAGGAGTATCCATTCCGTAACCATAACGCAGCAGATAAAACAATGCCACACGGGAAATTGTCCGCTGTTTGCGCCAGTCCACCGCCTCTGAGGGATCGCCGCAGCCTGCTCCGCCACGGTATTTTACCTCCAAAAAAACAAGGGCTCCTCCTTCACGAGCCACAATATCGATCTCACCAATGCGACAGCGAAAATTACGCTCTAAAATCCGGTAGCCTTGTCTCTCCAGCCACTCACATACGAAGCGTTCCTTCTCATCTCCGATTTTTCTGTTATTCTGTCTGGGCAAGCAGTTCTCCTTATCTATGTTCGGCCGACTGACATTCAAACTGTATCAATTCGTCCCACCTGTCGACGGTCATCCCGATAGCTTCTGCCTTTATTATACACCACGCATTGTTTGGGTCAAACTTTTTTTGCAGACTCAGGCTTGAGACCGGAAAATAAAGATAGCGAATAAAAATAAGGGCGCACCGCATAAGCGATGCGCCCTATCTTTATGGAAAGGGAAAAAATGAAAACGTTTTTATTACTCACTCTTGTTCTTTGAAAGCACATCAAAGATAACGGCTGCTAAGAGGACGAGACCTTTTACGACTTTCTGGTAGTTGGCATCCACACCCATGATAGACATACCCAGGTTGATGACACCCATCAGAACCGCACCGACGATAACGCCGGGAACTGTACCGGTTCCGCCGTAAGCAGAAGCACCACCGATGAAGCAGGAGCCGATGGCATCCATCTCGTAGTTCTGGCCATAGGTCGGCTGTGCAGAGGTCATACGTGCGATGGTCAGCATACCTGCGAGGGCTGATAAGAGACCCATATTCGCATAAGCGAGGAAATATACGTTCTTTGTATTGATACCGGAGAGCTTGGTGGCCTTTTCATTGCCGCCGACTGCATAGAAGTAACGTCCGGTCGTTGTCATAGAGGTAATGTAACCGTAGATCAGTACGATAACGAGTACCCATACCAGTGCGGTCGGAATACCCTTGTACTGTGCCAGCTCATAAGCAAACCACAGGATCACCACACTTAAGATCACGGTTTTTGCGATCAGTGACTGCAAAGAGCCGGTTTCATAGCCTTTTGACTTTTTGTTCATGTAGCCCTTGAGCTGAACGAATACGAAGATCACGACTGCCAGCACACCGGCCAGGAGACACGTGATATTCATGGTGCCACCGCCAAAGAAATCGGGGATATAGCACTCTGCGCCGCCGCCGAATACCTTGATGAAGGATTCACTGGTAATAGATACGGTCATACCATCCAGTACGACGTTTGATAGTCCTCGGAAGACGAACATACCTGCCAGCGTTGTGATGAATGGCGGTACATGTACATATGCAATCCAAAAGCCCTGCCATGCACCGATGGCCAGTCCTACAAGCAGCATGATAATGACACAGAGCCATACGTTCCAGCCCTTGTTCTCCATCAATGTCGCACCAACTGCTCCGACGAAGCAGACGATGGAACCGACAGACAAATCGACGTTACCACCGGTTAAGATACACAGCAGCATACCGGTTGAGAGCACGAATACGTATGCATTCTGTGCGATCAAGTTGTTGATGTTCTGCGGAAGCAGGATCTTGCCGCCTGTCTTCCATGCGAAAAATCCGGTTACCAGTAATAACACGATGATCATCGTATATTTTTTTACAATATCTTTTACAATCTCTTTATTCATGATCTATTCTCCTTTGCTTGATCTCAGAATGCAAGACATGATCTTCTCCTGCGTAGCTTCTTCCCTGGTCACTTCTCCGACCATTTTGCCTTCGTTCATGACATAGATACGGTCACTCATGCCAAGTACCTCCGGCAGCTCAGAAGATATCATGATAACGGATTTACCCTCTGCAACCAGCTGGTTGATGATACAATAAATCTCATATTTTGCGCCAACATCGATACCACGGGTCGGCTCGTCCAAAATCAGTATATCCGGATCGGCAAACATCCATTTTGCCAGCAGAACCTTCTGCTGATTGCCGCCGGAGAGATTGCCGACGTTTTGTTCTACAGTAGGACATTTGATCTTCAGCTTGTCTTTGTATTCTACTGCTACTGCATATTCCTTGTCCTTGTCGATCACCTTATTCTTGGAGATCGAGCCAAGGCTTGCCAACGTCGTATTGATCTTGATCGGATTCGACAGAATCAGTCCGTTTCCTTTTCGGTCCTCTGTCACATAAGCCAGCTTATGATCAATGGCATCACGAACCGTCTTCAAATGCACTTCTTTACCGTCAATGAAGATCTGCCCGGAAATGTTCGTTCCGTAGCTCCTGCCGAAAATACTCATGGCAAGCTCGGTACGTCCTGCACCCATGAGTCCGGAGATACCTACTACCTCGCCCTTTCGAACCTTGATTGATACGTCATCAACGACCTTTCGTTCTGTATACAACGGATGATGAACGGTCCAGTTCTTAATCTCCAGGCTCACATCGCCGATCTTTACATCCGGTCTCTTCGGGAACCGGTCTGCAATCTCACGGCCTACCATGCCGCGGATGATCCGATCCTCGTTAATTTCATCCTTACCTTTTACCAGTGTCTCGATGGTGGCACCATCACGGATCACGGTAATCTTGTCTGCCACATAAGCCACCTCGTTGAGCTTATGGGAAATAATAATGCAGGTCATGCCCTCCTGCTTGAATTTCAAAAGTAAATCTAACAAAGCCTGCGAATCCGTCTCATTTAATGAAGCGGTGGGCTCGTCTAAGATGAGCAGCTTTGCGTTTTTCGCCAAAGCCTTGGCAATCTCAACAAGCTGCTGTTTGCCGACACCGATATCCTTGATCAGTGTCCGTGAGGATTCCTTTAATCCTACTGTCTTTAAATGCTTATCTGCCTGGCCGTAAGTCTCTGTCCAGTCAATCTTAGCCTTTTTTCCACGTTCATTTCCAAGGAACATATTCTCGCCGATTGTCATATAGGGAATCAGCGCCAGCTCCTGATGGATAATTACGATGCCTTTTTCCTCGCTGTCCTTGATCTTTGCGAATTTGCACAGCTCACCGTCGTATATAATCTCGCCCTCATAGGTTCCGTAAGGGTAAATACCGCTCAACACATTCATCAGTGTGGACTTTCCTGCACCGTTTTCTCCAACCAGCGCATGGATCTCGCCTTCTTCGACCTCAAAGTTAACGTCGTCCAATGCCCTTACACCGGGAAATGTTTTGGTAATGTGTTTCATTTCAAGCAATGTCTTTGCCAAAAGAATCCCTCCCTGCTATTTCCTTAAAAACAGGCGGGCCTTTTTACCCGCCTGTTTAAAAAAATCTTTCGTATTTTTACTTCAGATCATCCTCAGTGTAGTATCCGGAATCGATCAGGATCTCCTTGTAGTTGTTTGCATCTGCAAATACAGGCTCGCAAAGGTATGAAGGGATGACACCTGTTCCGTTGTCATAAGTCTCTGTATCATTTACAGAAGCTTCTTCGCCGTTCATGATGCTCTCAACCATGGTAACTACCTGTGCTGCAAGAGCTCTTGTATCCTTGAAGATAGACATAGACTGCTTGCCGTCGATGATGTTCTTTACGTTTGCAACATCGCAATCCTGACCTGTGAGGATCGGATACTTGCCGGTGTAGTTGGATGCTAATGCATTGGCAACACCCAGTGCAGTAGAATCGTTAGATGCTAATACAACATCGAGATCCTTGTCTGTATAATAAGAAGATAAGATGTTCTCGAATCTGGCCTGAGCAGTCTCTGTTGCCCAGTTTGCTGTAGCTACGTCCTCTTTTTCGATCTGTCCGGACTGAACAACCAGCTTGCCCTCATCGATGTAAGGCTGTAATACGTCCATGGCGCCGCCATAGAAGAAGTTTACGTTGTTGTCGCCGGGATCGCCGGTAACGATCTCAAGGTTGAACGGTCCTGCCTGATTGTCAAGATCTAACTGGTCAACAATGTACTCGCCCTGAGTCTTTCCTACTAAGTAGTTATCAAATGTAGCATAGTAGGTAACTGCATCGGAGTTCATGATCAGACGGTCATAAGCAACAACCGGAATGTTCTTCTCCTTTGCCTGTGCTAAAACAGTACCTAAGGACTCACCATCGATGGATGCGATAACGAGTACTTCACAGCCGTTGTTGATCATGTTCTCGATCTGTGATACCTGGGTAGCGATATCATTGGATGCGAACTGAAGATCTACGGTATAGCCGGCTGCCTCAAGCTCGCTCTTCATATTGGTACCATCCTGGTTCCATCTCTGAAGATCCTTGGTAGGCATTGCTACACCAACGAGTCCGCCTGCACTCTCAGAGGAGTCTGCGCTGGCTGAATCATCAGCTTCTGCAGAATCTTCTGCGCTGTCGTCTGCAGTCTCCTCTGTAGTAGCTGCAGAGTCATCAGTTGTGGTCTCTTCTGCTGAGCTGCCGCAGCCTGCGAAAATGCTGGCTACCATGGCCATGCTGAGCACGGTTGCTAATAGTTTTCTCTTCATCTTTAAAAGCCCTCCCTTTTTTTGATGAACTTACTATACCATAACGGTTTCTGTACAAACTTGCGACCTTCTGTACATTTTCTTTCGCACAGGGTTTTTTGTAAAAGAAAAGCAGGACAAAATTGCTTCCCGCTCCTTTGCCCTGCACAAATATTTACTATTGCTTTTTTCGCTATTTTACGTTCAGGTAGATTTCACTGCGTTCATGGTATTTTCCGGTGATGACCTCATCCATATTGTCCTTTGTGACGGCTATCGGCTCGAGGCATTCATAGAGGATCTCATTCGTTCCGTCCGAGATTGTGCTGTTCACGGAAATCTCCTCGCCGCGTGCTAACTGCACTGCCAGCTGTGCAGCGCGCCGCGCCAGCTTTTCCACCGGTTTGTAGACGGTCATGCATTGCGTCCCCTCCACGATGCGCTGACAGGCGTCCAGATCCGCATCCTGCCCCACGATACAGACGCTTCCTGCCAAACGATGCTCGGAAAGCGCCCGCACGGCCTGTCCTGCGATGCTGTCATTGCCGCACATGATGCCGTCCGGCGCACTCATAGCCCCGAGATAGCTGCTGGTGACAGAAAAGCCGGTCTCTGCCAGCCAGCTTGGTGCATACTCTGTGAGAGTAATGGATAGATCCGTCCCGTCGATAGCCGTCTCAAATCCCTTCATGATCTCCGATACATTGTTGTCCGCCAGCGGTCCGCAGATCTGGAGAATCTGGCCGCTCTCCTCTAAATGCTCCCGCATATGCTCGCCCATGAGCTCGCCGACCTTTTCATTGTCAAAGGAAATATACAGATCCGCATTGGCATTTAAAATCTGGCGGTCATAGGCGATGACCGGGATGCCGGCGCGGCGTGCATCCCCCACGGCACTCTTTAGATCCGCGCCCTCGGAAGCCACTTGTACGATGACGATGGCATCCACTTTCTTCTTTATAAAATACTCGATCTGGTTGATCTGCTCCTCGAGGCTGCCGTTGGCATTCTGCACATTGACCTCAGCGCCCAGCTCCTGCGCCGCCGCCACGAATACATCCCGCTCTCTCTGCCAGCGCTCGATGATAAAGGAGTCAAAGGTGATGCCAATCTGAAGCTTTTCCTCATCCGTCGTCTGCTGCGTCTCTCCGGCAGGCTCTGCGGTGCCGCATCCGCTCAAAAGCAGAACGCCTGCCAGCAGCAGCGCCAATACGCTGCGAAAGTTTATTCTATGTTTCATGCCTTTTCACGCTCCCGGTATTCTGTAGGGGTGTATCCTACATTCTTCTTGAAGATCCTGCTGAAATAGTTGGGATCGCTGTAGCCCACCTGTGCACAGATCTCCTTCATGCTCAGTGTCTGATCCTTGAGCAGCTCTTTCGCCCGGCCGATGCGAAGTCCGGTGAGATATTCGAGAAAATTGCTGCCGGTCTCTTCCTTGAACAGCTTGCTGAAATAGTACGGGCTGATGTCTAACTCCTTGGACAGCTCGTCCAAGGAGAGATCTCTCTGATAATTTTCATTGATATATTCTCTAGCTCGCTGGACAAGGCTGTTTTCATGCTCGTTTTTCTTCGTATGCATATTGCTGTTGCAGGCGCGAAATTTCTCGATAAACCAGCTGCGTAGCTCTCCCACCTGATCTGCATGCATAATCGTTCCGAGATAATCCGCACGTTCATCAAAGTGATAGGTCATGCCACCGCTTAAGTACGTATCATGCTCTGCAAAAAGAACGAATTCCAAAACCTTTAAACGGATGCTCTCGGGCTTGTCCCGATAGTTTTCCACCATCCAGTCAAAATAGTGACCGGCCGCCCTGCCGCATTCCTCGGGCGTACCGTCCCGCAGCCGGTCAAAAAGCTCATTTTCCAGATCCAGCCGGTACTCATCATCATAACGGCACTGAATCGGAAGATCGTCCACATGTGCTACACTGCCGGTGGAGTTCTCCAGCGCCTTTAGTGCCTCCTCATAGGAGTCCATGCTCTCTGTCAGCTTTCGAATAGAGCCGATGCCAACGCGAAAGGAGATGTCGATCTCCTTTTTCAATCGTCTGGCCAGTGCACGGCAGACATCGATCATCTCGATGCGCTGCTCATAGGTCACCTGCTGTGCGCTGCAGGGCAGGAGAACCGGCACCTTATTGGAAATCACCGCGCCAACGACGCAGTTCCACTGTTCCTTTAAAAGCTCCCGGAATTTTTGATAGTTTTTCTGCATCCGCACGCTGGCACCTACCGCATTGGTCATCTGTCTGCCATGCTGATCATCGCCCATGACAAAAGCCAGCATACAGCCATAGTCGCTCTTTAACTCCAGGAGATTCTTGTAGTTTTCCACATCCTCCTGGGCATATTCGTTGAACATGGTGGCATAGATAAAGCCATTTTCGATGATCGGCGTGACGGATTCCATTTTTTCGCGGATAAACAGATCCTGGCTGCGCTTTTTTCTGCGGGAATCGATGCGTTCAATGGCGCGGTGCAGCTCGTCACAGATCGAATGCTTGTCAAAGGGCTTGGTCATATACTCCAACACACCCAGATTGACAGCTTCCTTGGCATAATCAAATTTGTCATAGGCAGAGAGCACGATAAACTCAGCGGTCTGGTTGCTTTTTTTGATCTCCCGGATCGCGTCGATCCCGTTGATGCCCGGCATCTGGATATCCATAAATACAATATCCGGCCGAAAAATCTCAGCCAGTTCAATGACATCCCGCCCGGTGCGTGCCATCTCGATCTCACATTCGCCCGGAAAATTCTTCTCGATAATCATTTTTAAGGAATCACGCACGATTCCTTCATCATCTGCCAGCATCACCCGATACATGTCCTTGTTCCTCCTGTGTGTAAGGGATCGTGAGCACGACCTCCGTTCCTGTATTTTTACCCTCGCTGAAAATCTCCATCTTTGCCCGATCCTCGAAAAACAGATTCAGCCGCTCGATCACGTTGCGCATACCCACGCCATTGGAATGATCAGTAGCTGCTTCCTCGTCGATGGAGCCGGTAAGCACCTGAGAAATGCGCTCTGCGCTCATACCTGCGCCGTTGTCCCAGACGCTGATGCTGATATAATCATCCCTGCGGCAGACACTCAGCTCGATGCGTCCCTCCCAGTCGATATTGCGAATGCCATAGTTGACCGCATTCTCCACAAGAGGCTGTAAAATCATGCCGGGCACCTCTACGCCAAGAAGCGACTCGTCCACATCCTTTTCGAAGTGAATCTCACCGGCGAAGCGCACATTTAAGATGTAGACATAATTGTCCACCAGGCGCACCTCCTCACCCAGGGTCACCTGTTCGTTGTTTTTGCGCACATTATAGCGGAAAAACTGAGAGACATTCAGCAAAAACTGCTGCGTCTTGGATGCATCCTCCATCATCGCCAGCTGCGCACCGGCGTTTAACGTATTAAACAAAAAGTGGGGATTGATCTGCGCCTGCAGATATTTCAGCTGTGCGTCCTTTAAGTGGCTCTGCATCATCAGCTCCCGTTCCTTCAGCTGACTCTCACGCTCCAAAGTATCGCGCAGCTGCTCGATATAGGCACGAATGCTTCGCACCATCTGGTTGAAGGCTGCCGTCACGATACCCACCTCATCGGTCTGTCGCACTGGAAGCTGTGCCACCGCAAAGTTGCCCTTAGCCACCTCGTCTGCCGTATCTGCCAGAAGCTTTAACGGTTCCGTGATCATCCGTGTACTCATGATAATAAGCGCCGCATTGCCAAGAAGCACCAGCAGCAGCACGATGACGGTGATCATCTCGGTATAGCGCAGAGATTCCACAAGGGTACGGTAGGTCACGGAATTGTCTTTAAACTGCTCGTTGTTTAAACTGTAGATAAAGGTATGAATCTCATCGTAGAGCTGTGAGGCATCGGTATAGAGAGAGGCATAACGCTCCACGTTCCGTCCGCGCTTGGCCTGAATGATCTCATCCAACATGGATAAATAGCTCTGGGATAGACCATAGATATTTTTTTCTGTCAGCAAAATCTCATTATCCGTCGCCTTGCGGTTGAGCATCTCCAAAAGCTCCCGGTAATCCTGCTCGCTGCGGTAATACTGCTCCATAGCGTCAGATCCCTTGGTCTGCAGATAATCAAGGGTCGCGTTCTGGAGAGCATCCAGGCCGTCGGAGAGTTCATTTAGACTGACATTGCTTGTATAGACTTTCTCTACCCGCTGCAGCATCCGGCTGATAGAGGCATAGGTATAGAGATTCACGATCACCACGAAGCAGGAAGTGACGATAAAAAGGGCGATCAGCTTCTGGCGCAGTGTCATACTCATCCATCTTTTTTTCATAGGCCCTGCTCCTGTTCCTGCTCTTGTTCGCGCTGCTGCTTTTCTAATCTTTTTTTCGCATCCTCCGGTGTGATCAGCTGTACATCCACCGCCGTATAGCCGTTGGTATAGCCGGTCTGGCGGTACTCATCCAGTGCCTCCACCGACAGCGCACCGATCTGTTCGGTATCCGGTGTGATGGTAAGGGTCAGAATATTTTTTTTCAGTGCCTCAAGGATCTGCGTTGAATCGTAAAAGCCCATCAGCTGCACCTTGCCGACCTGATTGTAGTCTACTGCCGCCTGATAGGCACATTGAGTATAGACACCGCTGAGGCAGACCAAAATATCCGGAGTCTGCTCCTCATCCAAAAATACATCACGGATGTATTCCTCTGCGCCGAAGCTGTCGGAATTATCCACCCAGACCGCACCCACGCTCACCTTTTTTGTAACCTTGATCTCTTCCTCCAGGGTTTCACGAATCCCAAGAAGGATCAGATTGCCGGAGGTGTCGCCGGAATTGTTCTCTGTGAGAACTAAAACCTTGACGGTCTCGTCTGTATCCATCTTTTTCAGTGCTTTTTTGATCTGCTTGCCGTATTCCTGACCAATGTGATAGTTATTCGCTCCGACGAAGCACTGGCGCGTACTGCCGCTGCAGTCGTTCAATACGGTCGCCACCGGGATGCCGCTTGCGACTGCCTCATCGATACAGGCGGTCATCTCCTCTGTTTCATCGCTGTTGACGATAATGCCGTCTACAGATGCCTGCAGCGCCATCTGAACGAGGGTGGTGCGATCATACTGAACCGCCAGCTGATCACCGAAGCGTTCCACGTAGATCCCACGCTTTTCACCTTCTACTCTGGCACTCTCATAGACCGCATCCCACAGACCGCTGTCCTCGTCGCCGGTGATCATCACATAATGTCTGTCATAGGTAGTCATCTGCTCCATCTCCTTGCTGGTGCTGCCGTAGAGCGCGCGACCGTAAAGCATGAGACCGATGGGAGCCAGTATGAATATCGCCACCAGTAAAATTATCCAAAATCGCTTTTTATTCATTCTGATTTTCCTCATTCGCTGCATCATAAAACCGGAATATGCCGTTTTGTGATGTGCGGCATATTCCGGTTCTAAGTATAGCAAATGATTTACTTTTTGTACATGCGATTATGCGAAGGGATTCTCCGTCGGATAAGGCAGGGATGCCGGCTGGTTGTAGTTGAGATCCTCAACAGGAACGCCGATGTATTTAAATACCTCAAATAATTCCTTGCCGTAATGTCCGAAGGCTACTGCTCCGTGGTGCGGGTAGTTTTTCTCGATGAGCACGTGGCGATAGAAACGTCCCATATCCTTGATAGCGAATACACCAACGCCGCCGAAGGACTTGGTGGCTACCGGCAGTACCTCGCCCTGTGCCACATAAGCACGCAGCTTGCAGTCAGCAGTAGACTGCAGACGATAGAAGGTGATATCCCCGGGAACGATATCTCCCTCGATGGTGCCGTTGGTCACCTCTACCGGAAGGCTTCTGGCCATGATCATCTGATTCTTCATCTCGTAGCTGGTCAGCTTCTTGGAGCAGGTATTGCCGCAATGGAAGCCCATGAATGTATCGGTAAGCTTGTAATCGAACTTGCCCTCGATAGACTCCTTGTACATATCCTTGGGAACAGAGTTGTTGATATCAAGTAATGTTACGATATCGTCAGATACACAGGTTCCGATGAACTCGCTTAAGCAGCCATAGATATCTACCTCGCAGGATACCGGGATGCCTCTGCCGGTCAGACGGCTGTTGACATAGCAGGGAACAAAGCCGAACTGTGTCTGGAAGGCAGGCCAGCACTTGCCGGCGATGGCTACATATTTGCGATAGCCCTTGTGTGCCTCTACCCAGTCAAGTAAGGTCAGCTCATACTGTGCCAGCTTGGATAAGATCTCGGGCTTCTTATTTCCTTCACCAAGCTCTTTTTCCATATCTGCAACAACCTCGGGGATACGGGCATCTCCCTCATGATTGTTAAATGCCTCGAATAAATCCAGCTCAGAATTCTCTTCGATCTCAACGCCCAGATTGTACAGCTGCTTGATGGGTGCGTTGCATGCAAGGAAGTTTAAGGGTCTGGGACCAAAAGAGATGATCTTTAAGTCAGACAGTCCGATGATAGCTCTGGCGATAGGTACGAAGCCATGAATCATCTCTGCCAGATCCTCTGCGTCACCTACCGGATATTCCGGAATATAAGCGCCTACGTTGCGAAGCTTCAGATTGTAGCTGGCATTTAACATACCGCAATATGCATCGCCACGTCCCTGTACCAGGTCGTTCTGTGACTCCTCAGCAGCTGCGATAAACATCTTCGGTCCATTAAAATGCTTTGCCAGCAATGTCTCTGAGATCTCGGGGCCAAAGTTGCCCAGGTATACGCACAGTGCGTTGCAGCCTGCAGCCTTGATGTCCTCTAAGGCCTGAACCATATGGATCTCGCTCTCTACGATACATACGGGGCACTCATAGATGTCATCCTTGTCATACTTTGCTGCATAGGCGTCTACAAGAGCCTTTCTGCGGTTTACAGATAAAGACTCGGGGAAGCAGTCACGGCTGACTGCCACAATACCTACTTTTACCTTGGGAATGTTGTTCATGTGTTTATCCTCCTATTTTTATAATCTTTATTTAACTGAAATGTTCTCGCCAATGAGCCCGATATGTGAGCCCTCCGGCAGACCACCCTGTGCATGTCCGATCAGCCATTTGTTTTTCGCGGTGATGAGGGCATCCTCTCCGCCTTCATGAGACACCTCCAGAGGAAGGTTCGTGTCCTTGGGCAGCACGATCACCACCTGAAACTTTGAATCTCCTACGCTGCAGGGTGCATAGTGAAGTGTGGTGGCATAGAGTTCTACGCCCACGCCTCCCGGCAGAAGAAACGCTTCAACGAGAGACGTATCATAGGTAAAGTCATCTGTGATGTCCTTCTGCTGGCCAAGCAGCAAAATGCAGTCGTTAGCTGCGATATCGATCTCAGAAGAGCGATGATACTCCAGAGCATTGAGCAGGTAATTTTGTCCGTTGCAATAACCGATCTGGATGGGCAGCTCGCCGTAGGTCTTCTCCTGCAGCTGTTTAAATACCGGCAGAGCCTCTAAAACTGCTACCGACGGCTCATAGACCACATCGTCCGGTGTAGGTGTCTGCTCCTTCAAAGTGTCTAAAAGCTCTGTAAAATCAATATTTTGAACGACGCGTCCGTATTTGCGGAAGGAATCGTCCGTTACATGCTGAATCTTCATGGAAACCTCCTTTTATCAGTTGGGACTCTGGAAAATTATTTTCCATTCCTTAATGGATCTGTTCAAAAATCGGCTTTAACGCCGGATAAATCTGGCGGAATTTCTGATAGCGATCCTCGTATTTTGCAGCTAATTCCGGTTCCGGCTCTACCGTATCCACAACCTTGACAATTTTAGCTGCGGCTTCTTCTACATTTGCATATTCACCGCATGCAACAGCTGCCAGCATGGCACCGCCCATGGAGGGTCCCTCTTCGTTCTCCAGTACATCCACCTTGATATTTAAGACATTGGCGATGATCTTCTTCCAGAGAGGACTCTTGGCTCCGCCGCCGCAGATCTTTGTGCGCTGGATCTGAATGCCTAAGGATCTGGCTACTTCCAGTGAATCCCGGAGTGCAAAGGCTACGCCCTCTAAAACAGCCTGAGTCATGTCGGCTCTGGTGGTATCCATGGTCATGCCGATAAAGGTACCTCTGGCGTTCGGATCGTTATGCGGAGAACGCTCACCCATGAGATACGGCAGAAAATAAACGTGATTCTCGCCAAGCCCGGTGATCCAGCTCTGCTCTGCGCTATAATCTGTCGTTCCGATAATCTCGTCCATCCACCATTTATTGCAGCTGGCGGCGCTGAGCATGCAGCCCATCAGATGATAATGTCCGTCTGCATGGGCAAAAGCATGGAGCGCATTATATTTATCTACGCCAAACTTCTCAGAGGAAATAAAGACTGTACCGCTGGTGCCCAGGGAAATATTGCAGGCTCCGTCACCTACCGTACCGGTACCCACAGCTGCTGCTGCATTATCTCCGGCTCCGGCTGCCACCTTTGTCGTCTCCGGAATACCAAGCTGCGCCGCGATCTCCGGCAGCAGGCAGCCCACACTCTCATAAGACTCATAGACCTTCGCCATCTGATCCTCTCTGACGCCGCAGATGTCTAACATCTCCTTAGACCAGCAGCGGTTCTTCACATCAAAGAGCAGCATACCGGAAGCATCGGATACATCGGTGCAATGGACGCCGGTGAGCTTGTAAGCGATATAGTCCTTGGGCAGCATGATCTTTTTGATCCGGGCAAAATTCTCCGGCTCCTTATTTTTCAACCAGAGGATCTTGGGTGCGGTAAAGCCGGTAAAGGAAATATTGGCCGTATACTCTGACAGCTTGTCCTTGCCGATCACGTTGTTTAAATAATCGCACTCCTCGGTCGTCCGTCCGTCATTCCATAGCAGTGCCGGTCGAATCACCGCATCATGCTCATCTAATACCACCAGTCCGTGCATCTGTCCGCCGAAGCTGATGCCTGCCACCTGGCTCTTGTCACAGTCGGCTAACAGCTCGCCAAGACCGATCATCGTCTGTTCAAACCAGTCCTCAGGCTTCTGCTCTGACCAGCCCGGATGGGGAAAATAAATCGGATATTCCCGGGATACGATTTTCTGAATCTGACCCTCACCGTTCATCAGCAGCAGCTTGACGGCTGAGGTACCCAGATCCACTCCGATATAAAGCATAGATTGACCTCCCTTAATATAAATTGCGTGCACGTGCACGTTAGCGTTATTGATATTGTACATGAACATCGATTACTTTTGCAAGACATTCACATTATTTTTTTGATAGATAAATCAATTTTGTGAAAAATAGCCAATATTTCCGGTGGGTTTTTGTCTAACCTTTTGGATGTTGCTCGTGCACGCTTATTGACTTTTTTCTATGGTACATGCTATCCTAAATGAGGAAATAAAAAAGGAGAAGTCCTATGACAACACTCAAAGAAATCGCAGATCTGGCTGGCGTATCGAGAGGTACGGTTGATCGTGTACTCAATCACCGCGGCTCCGTCAGTCCAAAAACAGCGGAAAAGGTATTGCAGATCGCCCAGGCCCTTCATTATGAGCCGAACCGGGCCGGCATCGCCCTGGCCGCACAAAAGAAAAAATATAAGATCGGAGTCATTCTCTTTGCCCGAAGCAATCTCTTCTATGGTGACGTGATGCAGGGCGTCCGCGCCAAAGCTGAAGAGCTGAAGGGCTACGGCATCACCACTATCACCCGGCGTGTGGATTTTGATGCGGCGGCACAGCTGGCTGCCATCGATGAGCTGGTAGCGGATGGAATCAACGGTCTGGTGCTGACTCCCTACAACGATCCGTCTCTTTGCCAGCGGATCAATGCCCTGGCAGATCTTGACATACCGGTGGTGACCATCAATACGGATATCGATGGATCCAAGCGTCTCGCCTACGTAGGCAGCGACTTTTATCAGGGAGGCTGTATCGCCGCAGGACTATTTGCCCTGACTGCGCCGGAAGCCCATGCGCTGGGCGTCATCACCGGATCCAATGGCGTGCTGTGCCATACGGAGCGTATCAGGGGACTGAAAAAAACCCTGTCCGACTCCTACTCACATATCAATCTGGTAGGGATCATGGAAAATCACGATGACGAGATTGAGAGCTATGCCGTGACAAAAAAACTGTTAGATACTCATCCGGATACGGATGCCCTCTTTTTTACGGCCGGCGGCGTCTACGGCGGCTGCAAGGCTGTCACGGAGCTGGGGCTTCATCCCCGCATCATCACCTTTGATGAGATACCTACCACGCTGGATCTGTTGAAAGACGGCACGATCCTGGCCACCATCAGCCAGCAGCCCTACCAACAGGGCTATCAGGCTATGGATCTTTTATTTGAATATCTCACCTCCGGCAACACTCCGGAGCATCCCCTGCAGTATGTGGCCCATTCCATCGTGATCCGGGAGAACCTGGCGGAACATATGCAGTTACAAAAATAGTTTTTTGTATCAAAAAAGGAGCCTTGCGAAAAAGCAAAGCTCCTTTTTTATCATCATTTTATACGCGGGATAAGTACTCACCGGTACGTGTATCGATCTTGATCACATCTCCCTGGTTCACAAAGAGGGGAACGGATACGACTGCTCCGGTCTCTACAGTAGCAGGCTTAGATGCGCCTGTAGCGGTGTCGCCCTTGAATCCGGGCTCGGTCTCTGTGATCTCCAGCTCTACGAACAGCGGCGGCTCTACTGCGAATACGTTGCCGTTGTGGGAGCACATCTTGACCATCTCATTTTCCTTGACAAATTTCAGTGCATCGCCGATGGAAGCGGAATCCAGAGCGATCTGATCATAAGTCTCTACATCCATGAAGTAGAACAGATCTCCGTCTGCATACAGATACTGCATATCCTTACGGTCGATCCGGGCTGTAGGGCACTTCTCGGTAGGACGGAAGGTCTTCTCAACAACACCGCCACTCTTGATATTCTTAAGCTTGGTGCGGACAAAGGCTGCGCCCTTGCCAGGCTTTACATGCTGAAACTCAATAATCTGATAGATGTTTCCCTCTAATTCAATGGTCACGCCATTGCGGAAATCTCCTGCTGAAATCATTTAGATGATCCTCCTTCAATTTCATTTTCTTCATTTTTCATTCAGATCTCACTGTCTGTCTTGGCGGCAAGCTTATGATTGCACGTCGTATAGAAACAATGATACTATAGACAGGGCGCTTTTTCAAGGTTTTTTTGCCAAAACTACCTATTTACCGAAGTCCTCCTCCAGCTGGGAGATGAGATCGATCCGGCGCTGATGACGCTCCTCACCGGAAAAATCTGTGGTCAGGAAGGTTTTGATAATATCCTTTGCCAGCTCAGATCCTACGATCCGGGCGCCGATGGCGATGACATTGGCATTGTTGTGCTCTCTGATGAGACGGGCTGTGGCGGTATCTGAGACGGCTGCCGCACGGATGCCCTTGATCTTGTTGGCTGCCAGCGAGATTCCCACACCGGTGCCGCAGATCAGCACGCCAAGATCGGCTTCTCCTGATGCCACCAGTTTTCCCACACGCATGCCGGGGATGGGATAATCGATGGGCTGGCCCACCGGTGCTCCCACATCGATAAGGGTATGTCCCATTCCCTCAATAAGCTCCATGATCTGTGTCTTTAACTCTCCTGCTGCGTGATCATTTCCGATTGCGATTTTCATTTTTTCTTATGCTCCTTTTGATAAAAATATAATACGATTCGCTCTAAGAACCGTTTAAGTACAATCTGAATCTCTTCCTTGGGATGGATCGGCTTAACTAAAATCGTATGGATCCCGGCCCGGTTGGCGCCCCACACATCCGTAAAAATCTGATCTCCGATAAAAAGGGTCGTTTTCTCGTCCGTCCCCATGCGTCTCATCGCCTGCTCATAACCGTCCCGTTTTGGTTTCCCGGCTTTGTAAATATAATCCGCACCCACCACTGCCTCACAAAAGGAACGGACTCTCGGCTCCTTGTTATTGGATAGCAGGATGCTTTTAAATCCAATGGCACGCAGCCGTTCAAACAGCTCCTTTGCCCGTGCGTCGGCCGGTGCTCCGTGGGGCACCAGGGTATTGTCTATATCAAAAATAATGCCCCGGTAGCCTTGGCTCCACCGGCGCTCAAAATCAATCTCATACGTGGAATCCAAATATTCCCGCGGATAAAAACACTGCAGCATATACGCCTCCTCTCGATGAAGCTCCAATACAGAAAGAAAGGAGCCGCCTGGAACGACTCCTTATTCTCTATTCTGCAACTGTCAAAAAGCTATTATTTCAGCATCTTTTTCAGCTCATTCATAAAGGTCTCCACATCCTTAAACTCACGATAAACAGAGGCAAAGCGCACATAAGCCACGGCGTTCAGCTCCTTGAGCTTGTCCATGATGAGCTCGCCGATCACGATGCTGGGGATCTCCTTTTCCTCGCGGTTGAAAATCTCCGTCTCCACATCATCGATGAGCTGGTTCATCTGCGCCACGGAAATCGGCAGCTTGTGACATGCTCTCAGCACGCCGCCCTCGATCTTGGATCTGTCATAGGGCTCCCGGTTGTTATCCTTTTTTACGATAATGAGGGGAATCGTCTCTACCTTCTCATAAGTCGTAAAACGCTTGCCGCATGCATCGCACAGACGGCGGCGGCGGATCGAATTGTTGTCATCGGCCGGTCTCGAGTCGATCACTCTGGTATTTTCACTGCTGCAATACGGACACTTCATATGCTTCCTCCTAGGGCTAGCTGATATTGTAACTATTATAAAAATTTGCCCCAAAAAAGTCAATCGCAGCTTATACGTTGAAGCGGAATAAAATCACATCGCCGTCCTTCACGACATATTCTTTACCTTCCATGCCGACGATACCCTTTTCACGTGCTGCAGATAAGGATCCGCAGTCCAAAAGATCCTGGTAATTGACCACCTCTGCCTTGATAAAGCCCCGTTCAAAATCGGTATGGATCTTGCCGGCAGCCTGAGGTGCTTTTGTGCCCTGTTTGATGGTCCATGCCCGGCACTCATCCTCTCCTGCAGTCAGGAAACTGATAAGTCCAAGGAGACTGTAGCTGGCAGCTACCAGCTTGTCCAAGCCTCCGGAGCTTGCACCCAGATCTGATAAAAATTCGCCCCGTTCCTCATCGGACAATTCTGAGAGTTCCTGCTCGATCTGTGCACAGATCACGAATACCTTGGCGCCCTCTGCCTCAGCCATCTGACGCACCTTTGCCACATGGGGATTGGAAGCTCCGTCATCTGCCAGATCGTCCTCTGCCACATTGGCTGCATAGATCGTAGGCTTGGCAGTCAAGAGATTATAGGAAGCAAACCATTTTTCTGCATCCTCATCCTCCGGTACCTCAAAGGATCTGGCCATCTTGCCATCTTCCAAATGTGCCTTGACAGCCTCCAAAAGCTCCAGTTCCTTTGCCAGGGTCTTGTCCATGCGGGCCTGCTTGGCAACCTTGGCGATGCGGCGCTCTAAAATCTCAATATCTGAAAAAATCAGCTCTAAATTAATGGTCTCGATGTCTCTGGCCGGGTCGATCGCGCCATCCACATGGATGATATTCGTATCCTCGAAGCAGCGCACCACATGAACGATGGCATCCACCTCACGGATATTTGATAAAAACTGATTGCCCAGTCCTTCGCCCTTGCTGGCGCCCTTTACAAGACCTGCAATGTCCACAAACTCGATAGTCGCAGGCGTCACCTTTTTTGTATGATACAGCTCGCCCAGCTTTACGATCCGCTCATCCGGCACAGCCACGATCCCCACATTCGGATCGATGGTAGCGAAGGGGTAGTTGGCGGATAAGGCGCCTGCCTTGGTCAGTGAATTGAATAATGTACTTTTTCCCACGTTGGGAAGTCCGATGATTCCTAATTTCATTTTATAAATGTCTCCTTTGAAAACTGCTATTGCTATTATATACTGTCATGGTTGAGGTGTCGAGTGACTTTTTTATTTTATTCGAAACTGCTCCTTGACAAACCGATCGGATCCGCGTATGATTCTCAAATAGAGCTCGGAGGGCGAGTGGTTCTTTAGAAACGGCAGCCGGACAAGAGACAGACTGAAATGTCTGCTTCTTGCCCGGCTTTTTCAATGGAAAAAGGAGTGTATCAAACATGGTTTTTCGGCAGCTGTCATCGGTTCCATTCTGCTGGCTGTGCTGGCCTGGATCGGGATTCTCTGCCTGGAGGATCCGATCCTGGCCTTTTTCGGTGCGGACGACTCCCTGCTTGGTCTGGCAAAAGAATACATGATCCCCGTCAAATATGTATTTCCGCTGTTTTTATTTAATCAGATGCTGGCAGCCTTTTTAAGAAACGATAACGATCCGGCTCTGGCCACCATCGGTGTACTCTCCGGCGGCATCTTCAACGTGTTTGGGGATTATTTCTTTGTATTCACCTGTGATATGGGAATCTTCGGTGCAGGAAAGTCTGCGCGGATCCGACAGACCCTTCGGCTGGCGCTGTGGACAACGGCTGGATTTTGTATCTTTTGGACTGTGCTGAGTATGGCATGTAAAAATCAAAGGCCTCACAAAAAAGCTACCGGGAGAAAACCCTTAGTCCCTGGACTCAATCACGAGAAGATATCCCTGCTCCGGCGAGATCAGCCCGCACTCTGCTGTGATCTCATTGCTGATCCCCAGCGTCACGCCGGGAAGCAGATCTCCGTGATCCAGCGGATATTTCATCCCCTGAAGGGTCAGTCGAACCTCTCCGCCAAAAGGGATTACGGAAACATAGTTGCCGAACTGTTCCTCTTTTTTGATGGTCAGGGGTTCGTTAATGAGCCGCACACGGTTGTGGGCATCCAGCAGACAGACTTCCACGCCTGCATCCCGTCCTGCCTTTAATATCTGAAGATTGCCCAGCACATGATCCAGGCGGCTTCCGGTGGCTCCCACCAGATCAATGTGACCCGGATGATGCTCCAGAGACAGACGAAGAGCCAGCTCCGTATCCGTCCAGTCCTTTTTTGCCGGAAACTGCTGAATCTCCACATCCGGTTGTTTCCTAAAATAATCTACACATTCTGCATTTGCAGAATCAAAATCACCGACGATAAGATCCGGATGTCGTTTTGTGCGATAGAAAAATTCCATTCCCTTATCACATGCAATCACGTAGGTGTAATCTCCTGTATCAAAAAGATCCCCTGCAAACTCATCCTCGATCTCACCGCCGGTGACGATCAATATCCGTTCATTCATCTCTTCTGCCATCAGTATCTGTTCTTTTCCTGTTCCTTTAATTCATGGTACAGCTGTACATAATTGTCATAGCGAAGTCCCGAGATCTGTCCGTCCATCAGTGCCTCTCTGACGCCGCAGTCCGGCTCGCTGATATGGCTGCAGCCCTGAAATCTGCAGTAGGGCTCAAACGCTGCGAATTCCGTATAATACTGCTGCAATTCTTCCTTGGCCATCGTCGGCAGATACAGGGACGAAAAGCCCGGTGTATCCATGATATAAGAGCTGCCCTGAATATGGATCAGCTGGGTATGTCTGGTGGTCTGTTTGCCTCTGCCGATTTTTTTCGATATCTCGCCGGTCTCCATCTGAGCCTGGGGCTGCAGACGGTTGATCAGTGATGATTTTCCCACACCGGAAGGGCCTGCAATGGTGGTCGTCTTGCCGGAAAGCACCCCTAGCAGCTCATCAATCCCCTCGTCCTTCCGGACACTGATAAAAAGTACCGGATAGCCGCATGCCTCATAGGCAGCCGCATAGTTGCGTCGAAGCTCGTCTGTGATCAGCTCGGATTTGTTAAAGCAGATACAGACCGGCACCTCTTCCCGTGCCATCCGGACCAGAAACCGATCCAGCAGATTAAAGTTGGGATCCGGTGTGGCAGCGGCAAATACGATCAATGCCTGATCCACATTGGCCACAGCCGGACGAACCAGCGCATTTTTTCTCGGAAGAATCTGTACGATATTTCCTTTTTTCTCTGTTTCATCCAGAATCTCAAGCTGTGTGAGATCTCCTACCAAAGGCTTGATCCCCAGATTTCGAAAAATGCCCTTGGCCTTGCATTCATAGACTCCGGCTTCCGGGACATGCACATAATAGAAGCCGGAGATCCCTTTTAATATTTTTCCCTGGACAATCATTCGTTTAATTCTGCGCCTCGAAGGTAGTAGCCACTTTCTGGGTGCTGGTGGATACGTTGCCTTCCTCATCCTCCATCACCCATTCGATGGAGAGCGTTCCGCTGGAACTCTTGATATTCGTCACCTCAATATGGAAGGGGAAGGAAGATGCAGATACATTCTCCCAGGAATCCAGCACATTGCCGTCTGCGTCCTTTAGTGTAATATTGGCGGAGACAACCGTATCATCGTTGGGAAGCTTGATATTGGCGCTGAGCATATAGAGCTGCTCCTTCACGCCCAGGCTCACAACAAAGTCCACGGAAGTACCGCTGTAGACTGTCTTGCCTGCCTCCTCACTCTGGGAAATAACCTTGCCCTCTGCCACGCTGTCGCTGTATTCGGAGCTGACAGTGCCGCAGTTAAGACCACTGTCCTCAAGGGCGGTACGAGCCTCGGACTCGCTCTTGTTCTTCAGATCCGGAACGGTCACTGACTCTCTGCCCTGGCTGACTACGATGGTCACCTTGGTGCCGCTCTCTACCGAAGTGCCGCTCTCCGGACTCTGTCTGATGACGGTGCCCTCTGCCACGCTGTCGGAGCTTTCGTATTCTCTGCTGTAATCCAATCCTGCATCCGTCAGCATACCGATGGCTGCTGTATCTGTATAGCCGCTGACCTGGGGTACCTCCACGGTCTCTTCTTCTCCTGTTCCGGCGCTGACAGTCACACGCACGATGGTGCCCTCATCCACCATCTCCCCGGCTTCGATATCCTGACTGATGATGACGCCCTGCTCATATTCCTCGGACACCTCTGTGGCAGACTGATAAAGCTTCAGTCCCATGTCCTCAAGCTCGGTCTTTGCCTCATCGAAGGTCTTGCCCTCTAAGTCAATCATCTCCACCTTTCCGGATGTATCCTCGATGAGTTCGGAATCATCCGTCTCGTCCGATGTATCGCTTCCGCCGCCGAAAATGCCGACGATGCTGCCGATGAGATAAATGATGATAATGATAATGATAACGCCTGTGACGATTCCTAAGATCGTGACTGCTTTTTCCATCTTGGGATTTAAAAAGCCGCCTTCTTCATCGTCGTCCTCATCATCCAGGTCATCATTTGGATCAAAATATTTTTTCGGTGTTTCTGCATTTGCATAATTTTTATTTGTCTTTTCCTTGATACCACGCACCTCCTCCTCACGGATCACGGTGGTCTTCGCCTGGCTGACGGCGGAACCGATCTGCACGAAGTCCTCATTCGGTGTCATCAAAGCTTTTTTCAGGTCTACCAGCAGCTGACCCATGGAACTGTAGCGGCGGTCCTGACTCTTTTGCGTACATTTTAAAATGATCTTTTCTAAGCTGATGGGCAGATCCGGCGCATAGACGGAAGGTGGCACCATCTCCTCCTGGAGATGCTGGATCGCAATAGCCACGGTAGTATCCCCGTCAAAGGGCACACGTCCCGTCACCATCTCATACATGACGATACCAAGGGAATAGATATCACTTTTTCCATCAACGAAGCCGTTTCTGGCCTGTTCCGGCGAAGTATAATGCACACTGCCCATAACATCGGAATGAATCGTATTGGAAGTGGCCGCCCGGGCAATACCAAAATCCGTGACCTTAACCTTGCCTTCATTGGAGATCATGATGTTCTGCGGCTTGATATCCCGGTGTACGATATTGTTGTTGTGGGCAGCCTCAATGCCTCGTGCCACCTGAATGGCGATGCTGATGGCTTCCTTGTAGTTGAGCTGACCTTTTTTCTCGATATAGGTCTTTAACGTGATGCCCTCTACATACTCCATCACAATGTAGTGCATGTGCTCCTCACTGCCTACATCGTAGATATTGACAATGTTCGGATGCTGCAGGCCTGCTGCGGACTGTGCCTCCGTATGGAATTTGGATACAAAATTCACATCCTCTGCAAATTCAGGCTTCAATACCTTGACTGCCACAAAACGTCCCAGCACCTGATCCTTTGCCTTGTATACGTCTGACATTCCGCCGGCACCGATCTGCTCGATGATCTCATACCGGTCTGCTATAAATGATCCTATCTCCAACATATTCTCTCCACCTCAAATATTTGTGTCTCTATATCTCTATCACGGCAGCCGTGATGTTGTCCTTGCCGCCGCCACGGTTGGCAGCCTCTATCAGCAGCTGTACCTTTTCTGCTGCATCCCGCCCGGTTCGCAGGATCCGGCGAATATCCAGATCGTCTACCATATTGGATAATCCATCGGTACACATCAAAATCAGATCTCCCGGCTGCAGCTGCTGCTCAAAAAAATCAATCTCCAACTCTTCAAAGGCACCCACCGCCCGGGTGATGATATTTTTATCCGGATGGGATTTTGCCTCATTGGGCTGCATCTCGCCCATCCGTACCATCTCCTGCACAAGGGAATGATCCCTGGTGATCTGTATCAGCTCCTCCCGTAAAAGATAGAGCCTGCTGTCACCCACATTGGCCACATACAGACAGTCACCATCGATGGTGGCGATGACGGCTGTGGTTCCCATGCCGTTTAGCTGGGCCTCACTCCTGGCCATGGCCATCAGACTGGCGTTGGCCTTGTTGCATGCACCACGGATCAGGTCAATGGGGCTGGTCATGGGCGCATGTTCAATGTAGGATACGATCTGCTCCACCGTATATTTGGATGCAAAATCACCGGCATTGTGGCCGCCCATACCGTCTGCTACGATAAAAAGATTCGCCAGATTTCCCACCGGACTCTCGGACGTATATACATAATCCTGATTTGATTCACGGACTCTTCCAATGTCTGTCATGGAAAAAGTCTTCATCCCTTATCGCCTGCCTTTCTGAAAAGTTTTTCTACACATTTTCAACTCATCGTAACATAACGCATAAAAAAAAGCAAGAGAGCCCCATCTGACTGGGAATTCTCCTGCTCCTGTATGCCTTTTTTATATCTCTTTTTTAGCATCCATATGCCTTTTCCTGAGCTGTCCGCAAGCACCGTCAATATCCCGACCCATCTCACGGCGCACAGTCACATTGATGCCATTTTTTTCAAGCTTCTGTTTAAAGGCTTCCACCACCGGGCGCTTCGACTGAACAAAATCCCGCTCCTTGATGGGATTCACCGGGATCAGATTGATATGACAGTTTTTTCCCTGAAGCATCCGGCACAGCCCTTCCACATCCGCATCTGTATCATTGACACCGCCCACCAGGGAATATTCAAAAGTGATGCGTCTGCCGGTTTTTTCAAAATAGTAGTCGCAGGCGCTTAAAACCTCTGACAGCTCATACTTGTTAGCGATAGGCATGAGCTGCTTTCGTTTTTCCTGGCTGGAGGCATGAAGAGAAAGGGCCAGTGTGATCTGCAGCCCCTCATCCGCCAGCTGACGCATCCGGGGCACCAGTCCGCAGGTGGAGACAGTCAGATTTCGCTGACTGATATGCAGTCCGTGCTGGTCCGTCAGCATCCGGATAAAGGTAAGCAGGTTGTCATAATTGTCCAAGGGCTCGCCACTGCCCATGACTACTACATTGGAGATGCGCTCGCCCAGGTCTGCGCCGATGCGGTAGATCTGCTCTAACATCTCTGCCGGTGTAAGGCTTCGGGCCAGGCCGTCAATGGTGGAGGCACAAAAACGGCAGCCCATCCGGCAGCCCGCCTGGGAGGAAATACATACGCTGTTTCCGTGCTTATAGCGCATCAGAACGCTTTCGATCAGATTGCCGTCTGAAAGGCCAAATAAATATTTTCTCGTGCCATCGATCTTGGAGATCTGTACATCCACCTGCTGTAATACCGTAAAACTGCACTGACTCTTCAACTGCTCCCGCAGCTGTTTTGAAAGATTGGTCATGGCATCGATGGATGTGACCTGTTTTTCATGCATCCACCCATAGAGCTGTGCCCCTCGAAAGCGGGGCTGACCCAGGGACGCCATATAGGCAAGACAGGCATCAAAATCTGCCGATTTTATATCAAAGAGCTTCTCTTTCTC